>CAIYCZ010000222.1 GCA_903924805.1 uncultured delta proteobacterium
GTCCGTTAAAAAACTGGTTGAGAAGCAGGGTTTCAATAAAGTCATCGGCATTGTGGCCTATGGCTATTTTGCTGACTCCAAGTTTTTTCGCAAGAGTATACAGGACGCCTCTCCTGAGCCGGGCACAAAAAGAACAAAAGCTTGTTCCCGGAGTTTTTTTATCATGAATAATCTGATTAATATGAGACTCGTACAAAAGGAAGGGCAGGTCATTATAGTGAGCCGTCATATATGAAGAAATTTCCTGACCATTAAATTCCGGGAACCCGGGATCAATGGTCACCGGAAATAGTTCGAAGTGTACCGGAGCTTTGCATTGCAGTTTTTTAAGCACGTGGAGCAGCGTCCAGCTATCCTTGCCGCCTGAAAGACACACCATGATCCTGTCCCCATGGTCTATGAGGTTAAAATCACCGATTGCCTTTCCGGCCTTTCTGATGATACTGTGTTCAATCTGATAAAGGGTGTATGAGTTCATAGTAAACTGTGCTGCCCAATGCCGGCCATAATAAGGAACAGGTATTACTATGCCATAAGGATTTTTAACAAGGCAAGGAGATATTTTTTTCAGGACGTTTCCCGAAAATTCTCCATAGAAATCCGGCACATGCTGGAGCACGGGCGCATGGGGGGTTTTCATAGCCGCAACACAACCGCTCAGCAACTGTGGAACGGCAGGAGCCTTCCAATTCTGCAGTGCCAGGACCCCATTACATCCCCTCTGCCGGAGGCTTGTGGAAGCTGCCTGGCCCCGTACACGATACGCAAGTTGCCGGGGTCGTGACACAAGCCAAAAACCATATTGTTGTGGCGTTGAAAATCCCCCATGCGCCCTCTAAACGCTGCACTAAAAATATTCGGGGAAGTCCCGGATATTTTTTTACTTTACAACTATCGATTTATACATAATACTTTCTGTTTCAATACTAGGGAAAAAGGTTGTTCCTCAGTTGTTCATACGAGGAGGAGAAACACAAAAGATGAAAAAGCTGCTGGCTGGAAAAGAAAAAATAGATCCTGAGCCAATAAAACGGTCAATCTCTGTCATAGACTTGATTGACAAAACTTTTCTTGCGTATAACGCAGGCCGTCTCAGAGAGGCGTCACAGATATTTCTGCAGAAGATGCTTAAACAAGATGTTCTTGTCGGCATGAGTATTACCGGAGCCCTCACTCCTGCCGGACTGGGTATTTCCTGCCTTATCCCGCTTATTAAAAACGGTCTGGTTGACTGGATGGTAAGTACCGGTGCAAACCTCTACCATGACCTGCATTTCAGCCTGGGCAAATCCCTGTACGCCGGGTCGCCCTACTGTGATGATACTGAACTAAAGAAGCAGGGAATAATCCGCATCTATGATATTCTGTTTGAATACGATGTCCTGCTGTCTACCGACAGATTTATTCGTACGGTCATGTCGGGAGCGGAGTTTCAGCACGAGATGGGATCTGCAGAGCTCCATTATCTGCTGGGCAAATATTGCGCGGAGAGAGAAAAAAAACTGGGCGTAAAAGACAGAAGCCTTCTTTCTGCTGCCTACACACATAAAGTTCCTGTTTATACTTCATCGCCGGGCGACAGCTCCATAGGCATGAATATAGCAGCGCTTGATCTTGGTAACAGCCGGCTCAAGATTGACACAAGCCTTGATGTAAATGAAACTGCAGCCCTTGTATACCATGCTAAAAAATGTGGCGGTAAAAGCGCGGTCATACTGCTGGGGGGTGGCTCACCTAAAAACTTTGTATTACAAACAGAGCCCCACATTCAGGAGATTCTGGGCCTCAGGGAAGTAGGGCATGACTACTTCATTCAGATAACTGATGCGCGGCCCGATACCGGTGGCCTATCAGGTGCAACGCCGAGCGAGGCGGTGAGCTGGGGCAAAGTCAATCCGGGGTCATTGCCGGATAGCGTAGTCGTATACACGGATACAACCATTGCCCTGCCGCTTATGACGGCTTATGTTATAGCGCACGGGAAGAAGCGGGCGCATAAGAGACTGTATGACAAAAGAGCGGATTTGCTGTCGGCACTGAAGCGGGACTGGAAGAAAGCTGGAAAATAATCAATGAAAAGCGATATTCATGAATATGCGATTGGAATTTTTGATTCAGGAATCGGCGGGCTGACCGTGCTGCGTGCTGTCAAAAAGCTTCTCCCGCTTGAGCATATTATGTATCTTGGTGATACCGCGCGGGTCCCGTATGGAACACGCTCGGCGCAGACTGTTTTAAAATACTCCATAGCCAATACTGACTTTCTGCTGAAACAGAATATAAAGCTGCTGATTATAGCGTGCAATACTGCCTCTGCTATTGCAACCAGGGCTTTGCGCGAGCGCTACAGCCTGCCTATTGTAGAGGTTATCACGCCAGGCGCCCGGGGGGCAGTCGCGGCCACCAGAAATGCCAGGGTGGGGGTGATCGGTACAGAGGCAACAATAAACAGCGGTGCTTATCAGGCGGCAATACATAAACTGAACCCCCGGATTGAAGTGTTTGCCCGTCCCTGTCCGCTGTTTGTGCCCCTTGCTGAAGAGGGATGGTATGATCCTGCAGATGAAATTGTTCGCCTGACAGCACAGCGCTATCTTAACGAGTTAAAAGAAAATGCCATTGATACGCTGGTGCTTGGCTGTACTCACTATCCGCTTCTCAAAGGCGCTATACAGCAGATCATCGGAGAACGGGTAACCCTTATTGATTCAGCAGAAGAGACAGCACACGTAGTGGTGCGGGTGCTGACGGATAAAGACCTGCTCATTAAAAAATCGGGCGGGGGAGCATGTTCATTTTTTGTAACAGACATTCCCCACCGTTTTACCGAAACCGGCAAATTATTTTTAGGGAAGGAAATAGAAACTGTTCAGCTGGTTGACATTTTATAGTACCGGTTATTCTCTTAAGAAGCTTCGCCGAAAACTAATCAATCAGTGTGTATTTAAATCTGCACGGTATTCAAAAATCCCCTCCGACTCCCCTTTAAAAAAGGGGTGAGTAAGCAGTTCCCCCTTTTGTAAAGGGGGATTAAGGGGGATTTTAAATTCATGAAACAGCACAGAGCCCATGGTTGATGACAAGATAAAAACCAAGCATAATAAATCAGGCAGGAAGGGCAGACGTCTTCTGTATTTTTGGTTCATGGCTGCTGCGCTGCTGCTGGGTGTTATGAGTCTCGTCTATTTTAACCGGGGACTTATAACAAGATACCGACCCTTTTTCACTTTTCCTTCCAGGACCTGGGACGCCACGCTTTTATTTGGTGACGAGCGCACAGAATTTCTTATACGAGAGCATCGTCAGATCACTTCATCGACGGCTCCTGAAGAACAAGCTAAGGCGCTCATAAAAGAACTCATTCGCGGTCCGCTTGCCCGGGGAATACGAACCCTGCCGAAAGAGACTACGCTGCGGTCAGTAACGATGGAACGCAATGGCCTGCTCACCATAGACTTTGGGCCTGAGCTGCTGCGCCTTCACCCGGGTGGCAGCAGTGCCGAACTCATGACAATATATTCTATCGTTAACACACTGACAGCAAATATCGCAGAGGCAAAAAAAGTACAGTTCCTTTTCAATGGAAAACCGGTTGAGACAATCGCCGGTCATATAGATTGCAGTGACCCTATATACCCGAAGCAGGAGATGGTGCAGCAATAAAAACGCTCAGTATCAACAGGTCAGCCAGCAAAAACCATTTCTTTCTTTTGGGTTGCGTGCAGACAATAGACAGCAATCTACACTTTAGACACTATGGCAGTTAAGATACAGCTGAACAGAGTACGCAATATTGGCATTATGGCGCACATTGATGCCGGCAAAACCACGGCTACTGAACGGATACTCTTTTATTCCGGGAGGTCGCACAAGATGGGAGAGGTGCATAATGGCCAGGCCATCATGGACTGGATGGAACAGGAACAGGAGCGCGGCATCACGATTACTTCAGCGGTTACCACCCTTGACTGGAATGGCTATGAAATTCATTTAATTGACACACCGGGGCATGTTGATTTTACCATTGAAGTAGAGCGATCGCTGCGGATTCTTGACGGGTGTATTGCCCTGTTCTGTGCCGTGGGAGGGGTTGAGCCGCAGTCTGAAACGGTATGGCATCAGGCGGACAAATACCGGGTGCCGAGAATTGCATTCATCAATAAAATGGATCGTATCGGAGCTGATTTCTTTGCAACCCTGCAGATGATGCGTGATAAACTGGCAACCCATCCAATACCGGTTCAGCTCCCGCTGGGTGCGGAAGAAAACTTTTCCGGTGTCATTGACCTTATACAAATGAAGACCATCATTTGGGATGATACAACGCTTGGCTCTGAGTGGTGCTATGGCGAGATACCGGATAACCGGCTTGCAGAAGCCCGCGAGCACCGTGATAAAATCATAGAGTTCGCCGCTGAGCGGAATGACGCGATTATGGAAAAATATCTTGCCGGTGATGACATCCCGGAGCGGGATATCAGGGCAGCTCTCAGAACCGCATGCCTTGCACTGGAAGCTGTTCCGGTGCTGTGCGGAAGCGCTTTGAAGAATAAAGGTATTCAGCCGCTCCTGAATGCGGTCATAGATTTTTTGCCTTCACCGCTTGATGTCCCGCCGATTATCGGCAGGGATTTGAAAACCGGTAAAGAGATACAGCTTCGCTGTGACAGCAGTGACTTTTTTTCGGCTCTTGCCTTCAAGATAGCCATGGATGAGGGCAGAAAGCTGATCTATATCAGGATTTATTCCGGAAACCTCGAAGTCGGACAGGAGGTTTTCAATGCCGTAAAAGGTGAAAAAGAAAAAATCGCGCGTATTTTCAAAATGCATGCAAATAAAAAGGAACGGGTTGCGTCCGCGCGCGCCGGTGAAATTGTAGCGGTCATGGGATTGAAAAAAACCACAACCGGCGATACCCTCTGTGATGAAGATAAGCCGCTGCTGCTGGAGTCTATCGAATTCTATAAGCCGGTGATATCCATGGCTGTCGAGCCTAAGACAATAGGTGAACAGGAAAAGCTGACTTTTGCATTAGAAAAAATTGCCGAAGAAGACCCCACGTTTCAATTCAGGTTTGACAATGATTCCGGGCAGACGATTATTTCAGGCATGGGAGAATTGCATCTTGAAATTATTGCCGATAAAATATCGCGTGATTACCGGGTGCCCATTAAAACCGGACGGCCGCAGGTTGTTCACCGGGAAACCATAATCAGTGCTATCGTTAATGAAGGGATGTTTGACCGGGAAATAAACGAAGTAAGACAGTCCGGGCATGTGGTGCTGAAGCTCGAGCCGCTCCCCCGTGGTGAAGGTAACACGTTTGCCGTGGCTATAGAACAGGGAAAAATTCCCGAGACCTTTTATCCTGCTATTGAAAAATCATTTTATGAGTCAACCCTTGCAGGTTCCCTTTCAGGATACCCTCTGGTGGATATAAAGACAACGCTTATCGATGGTTCTTACGATGAAACATCATCAACAGAAACCGGTTACAGTATTGCGACCACCATTGCGGTGAGGGAAGGAGTTGAGAAAGCAAAACCCGTGCTTCTTGAGCCGATCATGGAGGTTGAAATAGTTGCCCCGGAAGATTTTATGGGGGATATTATTGCGGATTTAAATTCCCGGAAGGGGAAGATTGGAATGATTCAAAATAAAGCCAAAACAAGGATAATCAACGCACATGTGTCGCTGGTTAATATGTTCGGGTATTCCACCTCGCTCAGGTCATCGAGCCAGGGCCGGGCAACGTTCACCATGAAATTTCTTCAGTTCGGCAGGGCAGGGGAGATTGTATAATATATTTACGTGACAAAGCAGGTTTTTTACGTTATCTATGTAACAGTAACTTACTATTACTTTTTATAATGATAAAACAGGAGATACCAATGAAGGAAAAAGTACAGGCGGTGCTGGATAAAATTCGCCCTGCTCTGCAGGCTGATGGCGGAAACATTGAATTGATTGATGTGGTTGATGGAGTGGTGAAAGTTAAATTGCTTGGTGCATGCAAGGGGTGCATGGGAGCCCAGATGACCCTGAAGATGGGCGTTGAAAGAGTCCTGAAAGAAGCGCTGCCGGAAGTAAAATCAGTGGAAGCAGTCTGACCGGCGCATGCTACTGCCTGTTTCGTTTTGACATAAAATAGTCAGCAAGAATTTCCCTGTGGTCAAATGCTAGTGCCGCCGGCAAAGAGTCTTCTGTAAATATGCGGGCCTCGGCGGCATCATCCATCCCTGACGGCAGGCCTTGTGCTTCAGCAATAAACACGGTGGAGATGCTGTGGTGCCGGGGATCCCGGCCGGGACGTGAATAGGTGTGAAACTGACCTTTTAATGTGACCCTGAGAGATGTCTCCTCCTGCGCTTCTCTGATTGCGGCATCCTCAAGCGATTCCCCATAGTCAACAAATCCTCCCGGCAAAGCCCAGCCAGCCGGAGGATTTTTTCTTTTTATCAGCACAATCCCGCCCGAATCAACCTCAATAATAATATCAACGGTCGTAAGCGGGCTTTTATACTCTTCTGTTTCTTTCCGGCAGTACGGACAGATTTTTTTTACCTTCAAGACAATCAATCTCCATCAGCTACACATCAGCCCTTGACGGTCTTCTTACTGCCTGATATTATCCATCCTGCCAGAATAAAGTCAATTGCATTATTATAAGGATAACGGTACATGGCCTACTTCCTCTGTGTATTAGGGCTTGCACTGGTTTTAGAGGGGCTGCCCTATCTTGCTTTCCCGGAGCAGATGAAATCGCTTTTAAAAAAGATTCCTGAGACTCCCTCCACGGCAATCAGAATCTTTGGCACTGTAGCTATAGGCATTGGCCTTTTTATAATTTATATCGCACAGAACTATTTACGATGAAGCGGATATATTGGTTATGATGCGCATGCAACGTACTTTTTTATGCATGATTTTAATTCTTCATTTTGCAAGTCCGGCTCAGACTGTTTGTGCCGTTGATAAACAGCCTGAAAAAATAAGGATACTGATCGGAAAGTATAATAAAAGCTTTTCTGTAAGCGGCATTGGCATTACCCTGTACGCTCTTGATGCCGGCCCGAAGAAACTGTTTGATTTCAAGCAGAATACACTCTTCATATACAGAATAAAGAATGGGATTAAAATTAACAAAAACTATTTTGATGGAAAAAGATTCCTGATTACTTCTTCCGGAAATGCTTTATCTGCTAATAACTCCCTGTATAGCGGCAGCATTATCCTCTCCTGTGACAATGATAAAAATATACTTCTTATTAATGAGATTGAGCTTGAGAAATATCTTGAGGGACTTATCAGCATCGAGCTGTCTTCGAACTGGGAATTATCCGTCATGAAGGTTCAGGCAGTAGTAGCGCGAAGCTACGCGCTGTACCATAAATCACAGAACGGTAGCGGCCTCTACCACCTGACATCCTCAGTGCTTCACCAGCTCTACGGAGGCATTGAACACGCAACTGATAAAACCAGACGGGCGGTTAAAGAAACAACCGGCGAGGTTCTCACCTATAACGGGTTACCTGTTATGGCATCGTATCATAGCTGCTGCGGCGGCAGAACAGAGACTTCCGGACAAGTTTGGGGCAAGAATACTCCGTATTTGAACAGTGTATTTTGCGGTGCCTGTACCGGATATGAAAAATACTTCTGGAAATTAACTGTTCCGCGCAGGACACTGTATAGACTGCTTATCAACAAAGGATATTCCGACTGCGGGGAAGTGGAATCCCTGACCATAAGCAGGAGGAGCAGCAGTAACCGCGCACAGGAAATTAAAATTACCGGGAGCAGGGGAACGATTGTAGTTCCGGGAAATGATTTTCGCTCATTGCTGGGTTTCTCAGAAATGCGCAGCACCAATTTTATTATAAAGGATAATGAAGCAACCGGTGAACTGCAATTTCTGGGGATAGGTTTTGGCCACGGGGTGGGGCTGTGCCAGTGGGGAGCACGGGCTATGGCACAGAGAGGAGAAACA
>CAIYCZ010000223.1 GCA_903924805.1 uncultured delta proteobacterium
CCGTGTACGTTTTAAAACGAAACACCCCTGCATAAGGCAATGCACACAACGCTTCCACACACAAAAAAATATACTGAGCTTATACTGCCCAGAAGCCTGGTCTGTCTTATCGTTAGTCTCGTTGCATTGGGTCTTATCATTATGAGCCTGGATGACATAGGCTGGACATGGGATGAGGTGTATTATTTTGAATCATCCCAGTTCCAGATTAAATGGGCTAACGGCCTGTATCATTCTCTTTTCACCGGCAAGCTCGGGACAGCCCTTTCGCAGAAAATAGTAGATGAATACTGGCTGTGGGACATCTATCACAACCCGCATCCCCCGCTGTATAAAATCCTCTCAGGCACCGGCTGGCTTCTGTTTAAAAATGTTCTCGGTGATTTTGCTGCCTTCCGGTTGTCTTCTGCACTTTTTGCTTCTATTTTAATCGGTGCGTTATTTCTGACCATAGAAAAAAGGTATGGCATACTGCCGGCGCTCTACGGGAGCTGTTCCCTCCTGTTTATGCCGCTGTTCTTTGGCCATGCGCATATTGCGGCAACAGAGATACCGCTTATGACATTCTGGTTTCTCTGTTACTGGGCGTTCTGGCGGGGACTCAATCGTCTTTCCGGTTCCCTATTGCTGGGACTTTTCTGGGGATGCGCACTGGCAACAAAGTTTACCGGGGTTCTCATACCGGTGCCGTTTCTTTTATGGAGCATTTTATTCAGGAAAAAGGAGGCTGCAAGGAATATTATCTGTGCTCTTATTCTGGCACCTATCATCGCCGTGCTGGTAAATCCCGGCTGGTGGTATCAGCCGTTAAACAAAATAATAAGCTTCATTCAGGCAAGCACTACCAGGCAGGAGAGCATCCGCATCAGCTCGTTTTTCCTGGGCACGCTCTATGAATTTTCCCCACCCTGGTATTATTCACTGTTTATGCTTGCCGTCACCATCCCGATTACCATATGCTTTACCATTCTGCTGGGGATTGCTTTTCAGGTAAAAGAAAAGTTTTGCAACTCCTACGACCTCCTGTTCCTCCTCAATATCCCGGTCATCGTAGGGGTCACCATGCTCCCCAAGGCTCCGGTTCATGATGGAATCAGGCAGTTTATATCAGTGCTTCCGTTTCTGGCATACCTGTCAGCGATTGGGTGGTATTATCTTATGGAGATAGTCTCATCAGCAATTTCCACCGCAGCTCTGAAAAAATGGGGATGTGCTCTCATGCTGCTACTCCTTATCATGTATCCGGCATATCAGGCACAGAAGATTCACCCCTATGAACTTTCCTATTACAATGAACTGATTGGCGGTGTACAGGGAGCACATGAGCGGGGGATGGAAACGACGTACTGGTTTGATGTGGTTAATAAAAAGTTTCTGGATATCCTCAATAGCAAAATTCCTTCCGGCGCAAAGCTGAGCGTCTGGCCGCCTAATGTAAAATATTTTGAATTTTTGCAGGAAAAGGATAAGATAAAAAAGGATCTGAAATTTTTAAACGTTAAGATCAATCTGGTGTGTGTAGAAAAAAAGTGCACATTAAAATTCAAGCCGGAAACCCCTGAGTATCTTATCCTTATGTCGC
>CAIYCZ010000224.1 GCA_903924805.1 uncultured delta proteobacterium
ATCCACGGATTTGAGCTGCTCAGGCAGCAGTACATCCCTGAACTGGAAACCGAGGCACGGTTTTTCCGCCACGTGAAAACCGGTGCCGAGTTGCTGTCACTGTCCAACCGGGACGAGAACAAAGTATTTGGCATCAGCTTCCGGACGCCGGTAGCTGACTCAACCGGGGTGGCTCACATCCTTGAGCACTCGGTGCTGTGCGGGTCGCGCAAGTATCCGGTCAAGGAGCCCTTTATCGAGCTGTTAAAGGGGTCCCTGCAGACATTTCTCAATGCCTTCACCTATCCCGACAAGACCTGTTATCCGGTAGCAAGCCAGAACGTTCAGGATTTCTACAACCTCATTGATGTCTATCTCGATGCGGTATTTTATCCGCGCCTCACCCCGTTTATCTTCCAGCAGGAAGGATGGCATTATGAGCTGGAACGTACGGACCAGCCCCTTATCTACAAAGGGGTTGTGTTCAATGAAATGAAGGGCGCCTATTCGTCACCGGACAACCTGCTTGCCCGCCATTCTCAGGCATCCGTATTCCCCGCTGTCACCTACGGGTTTGATTCAGGTGGAGATCCCCGGGAGATCATCCGCCTCAGCTTTGAGCAGTTCAGGGACTTTCACCGGAGATACTATCATCCGTCAAACGCGCGCATCTACTTTTACGGAGACGATGACCCGGAAAAGCGCCTGCAGCTGGTAGATGAGTATTTGAAAAATTTTGCCCGGCTGGAACTTGATTCGCACATTCCCCTGCAGCCCTCCCTCAACCAGCCGGTTCACAGCGTACACCCGTTTACTTCGGGAGGAGGGGGTGACTCTGCCAGGACAAAAGGCATGCTCACCGTCAACTGGCTGCTTGCAGAAACCAGTGCTGTGGACATGAACCTTGCCCTGCACATCGTGGAGTATATTCTTCTCGGCATGCCAGCCTCACCACTGCGCAAGGCGCTTATTGACTCAGGGCTTGGCGAAGACATTGTCGGTGTCGGTCTTGAAAGCGAGCTGCGCCAGCTGTTCTTTTCCACCGGTCTGAAAGGCATTGATGTAAACAATGCGCAGCGCATTGAAACACTTATCCTTGATACCCTGAAGGGGCTGGTGCAGAGCGGGATTGATCCGCGGACGGTTGAGGCAGCAGTGAATACCATTGAATTCCAGTTGCGGGAGAATAACAGCGGCCACTTCCCCCGCGGGCTGCTGCTCATGCTGCGCGCGCTTTCAACCTGGCTCTACGGAGGTGACCCGCTGGCTACCATTGCGTTTGAGGCCCCGCTTGAGCGACTGAAGTCTAACCTTGCAAACGACCAGAGATTCTTTGAGCATATTATTGAGCAGGCGCTGGTACAGAACCAGCATCGCGCTACCGTTATCCTGAAGCCGGACCCTGATCTGGAAGGGCAGGAGAAAATAGTGGAGCAGAAACTCCTGGACGATGTCCGCGCAGCCATGAGCCGGGAAGAATTGACGGCAATTCTCCATAACACCCGTGAGCTTAAGCTTCTGCAGGAGACCCCTGATTCACCAGAGGCCCTTGCAACGATACCTCTGCTGAAGCTCTCCGATATTGACCGGCACAATAAACGGGTCCCCCTTCAGCACTTCGAAGGGCAGGAGCCGGGGATTATATATCACGACCTTTTTACCAACGGGATACTGTATCTGGACCTGGGGTTTAACCTCCGGGTGCTTCCCCAGACGCATCTGCCGTACGTTCCGCTGTTTGGCCGCGCGCTGCTGGAGATGGGAACCGAAACAGAGGATTTTGTGACGCTGGTGCAGCGCATAAGCCGCAGCACCGGTGGAATCCGCACCAGCCTGTTCACCGCGGCGGCACAAGACAGCGCGGAAGGGAGCACCTGGCTGTTCCTGCGCGGCAAGGCAATGCGCCCGCAGGTAGCGGAGCTGCTTGCTATCCTGCAGGATGTGCTCCTCACCGTTAAGCTTGATAACCGGGAGCGCTTCAGGCAGATGGTCCTTGAGGAAAAGGCACAGCAGGAGCAGAAGCTGGTGCCGGCCGGCAGCCAGGTGGTTGACCTGCGGCTGCGCGCCCACTTTAGCGATGCTGACTGGGCTGAAGAACAGATGAAGGGGGTGAGCTACCTCTTCTTTCTGCGCAGGCTCGCAGACGCCCTTGACAGCAACTGGCCGGGGGTGCTCAGCACGCTGGAAGAGATGCGGCAAAGCCTTGTTTCAAAGAACGCCATGATTGCCAATGTTACCCTTGATGAAAAGGGCTGGTCATCAAGCGAGCACAGCGTAAAAGCATTTCTTGATGTGCTGCCGAAGAGGACGCTGCGGCATGCCACCTGGTCTCCTGAGCGGCTGGCAGACAATGAGGGCATGACCATCCCGGCCCGGGTCAACTACGTGGGCAAGGGCGCACAGCTCTATCATCTGGGATATGCGTATCACGGCTCCATTAACGCGATTACCCACTACCTGCGCACCACCTGGCTCTGGGAGCGGGTCCGGGTCCAGGGCGGCGCGTACGGCGCCCGGTGCGCTTTTGACCGCTTATCCGGGGTGCTCACCTTTACCTCTTACCGCGACCCCAATCTCCTGAAAACCATTGAGGTGTTTGATCAGGCAGCGACCTTTTTGCAAACCACACATATCTCGGACGATGAGCTCAGTAAAAGCATCATCGGAGCAATCGCTGGTATCGATGCCTACCTGCTGCCGGATGCAAAAGGCTATACCTCTTTGCAGCGCTATTTAATCGGCACTACCGATGAGATCCGCCAGCGCATACGCGAGGAACTCCTCTCCACCACGGTAGATCATTTCCGGGCCTTTGCGGAAGTGCTGGGAGAGGTGAAAAAAACGGGTCTGGTGAAGGTGCTCGGCTCCCCGCAGGCCATTGAGGAGGTTGCCGCGCAGCGCCCGGGCTGGCTGGATCTGGTGAAGGTCCTGTAGGGTTGTAGCCGCCGGCTTTAGCCTGCGTAATTGAAATGTATAGGAAATTCCTTTTTGATAAGCAGAGGTAATAAAAGGCAAACAGGGGGGAAAACAA
>CAIYCZ010000225.1 GCA_903924805.1 uncultured delta proteobacterium
AGTATTTTCAGATAGAACCAGTATGGAGAGAATATTATATGCAATCTTTACCTATGAAAATACTAAGGAAGGAACTGCTACCCCTCTCCTGCTGACACATAATTCTTGACGTTACCGATAACTTTTGGGAAATTATGGTAAAAGTTTAAAAAAGGGACTCGAACTCCCCCGGGCCTTGCGCCCTTGGGAGTTCGACCCTCCCCGCCGGCACCACATCTTTTCCTGCCATATTTTCTCAATCAGGTCAGAAATCATGCTTCCCGTTAGCGCGAAAAAATGTAATAGTATAAGATATCTATAGATATTGCATTGCGCTATTTCTTCTGCTACTATTCTACCGGTTCTACCGGTTAAAAAGAGCAAAAACTTTTTACGCCTGCAATAGTTTAATTAATAAACATTTCGTAAAGTTATATCAGAATTAAACTGATGCGGTCATCCCCCCGTACTGCGCTGAGCGCACTACGGGGGGATGACCGCATCAAGAGGAACACCGTAAAGCTGCAAAAGGTATTTCTGAACACCCGTGCGGGGTGTACCGGCGCAGATTTGCTGGAAAAGCTGGCGCAGGAGAAAAAGCCGCTCCATCGAGCCATCCACACAAGGGTATAAGAAAAGGGGCCGGACCATATGGGAACGAATAAAACCATTATCGGTGTCATATTAGCAGGTGGCAAGGGAAGCAGGATGTACCCGTTCAGCGAGCACTATCCCAAATGCATACTCCCCATCTGTAACCGCCCGCTGATGGAATATCAGATTGAGATGATGAAGGGCGTGGGCATACAGGAGATCGTGATTGTCATCGGGCACTACGGGTTTGATGTCGTGCGGGTGATGGGAAGCGGGGAGCGCTACGGGGTGAAACTCCAGTATGTAGACCAGGGGGAGACACTGGGAATAGCCCATGCGCTGGGAAAGCTCGAACGGTTTATCGACCGGCCGTTCTTATTATTTCTGGGTGACATATTTTTTATAACCGATAGCCTCGCGCCCATGATTAAAGAGTTTGAGAAAGGCGGGTGCAGCGCCGTGCTTGCCACAAAAGTGGAGCAGGACGCAGAAGCGATCAAGCGCAACTTTGCGGTTATAGAGGATGAGAAGGGAATCGTGCGGCGGGTGATAGAGAAGCCGCGTCACCCGATGAACAACATCAAGGGATGCGGCCTGTATCTGTTTGATCTGCACATATTTGATGCCATCAGAAGAACGCCGCGCACCGCCATGCGTGATGAGTATGAAATTACTGATTCCATCCAGATTCTCATAAACGATGAGTTCCGGGTGAAGGGCGTGAATGTCATACAGGATGATTTGAACCTCACCTTTCCGGAGGACCTTCTGTATATCAACCTGATGGAGCTGAAGCGGAGAAACGAGGTGCGGCTTATCGGGAAGAATGCACGGGTGATTAATGACCGGCTGATAGAGAACAGCATTATAGGGAATAATGTAGAGGTCAAGCGGGAGGCACGGATACGCAACTCGGTGATATTTTCAGACACGGTCATTGACCCCGCTGAGGACATAGAAAATACGATTATAACACCGGATAAGATGATTTACTGCTATAACTCTGTTCCCCGGGAGGATATGCTGCCGTGAACATACACCGTGCTCTGGTTACCGGAGGAGCCGGGTTTATCGGCTCCCATATTGCGCAACAGCTCCTGGAAGAAGGCATTTCCGTAACCGTGGTTGATAATCTCAGCGTCGGACGGCGCGAGCACGTTCCTGCGCAGGCACGCTTTGTAGAGGGAGACGTGCGTGACCTTGCGCTCATGAAACAGCTGCTACAGGAGGCTGACTGCGTGTTTCATGAGGCTGCCCACGTGAGTGTCCGCTCATCCCTTGAGCAGTATTATCAGGATGCAGATATTAATCTGATGGGGACCCTCACGCTGCTTCGTGCCTGTGCGGGCAGCCGGGTACGTAAATTTATTTTTGCTTCATCAATGGCCGTGTATGCCGACTCTCCTGCGCCCGTCCCCATAACCGAGGAGTACCGGACAGAACCGCTTGCGCCCTACGGGATCGCAAAGCTCGCCAGTGAAAAATACTGCCTCCTCCTGTGCAAACAGTATGGCATTGAGTGCACCGTGCTGAGGTATTTTAACACCTTTGGCCCCCGCCAGACCCTGACCCCGTATGTGGGCGTCATCACCATATTTATCAATCAGCTGCTGCGCGGTGAAAGCCCGGTCATTTTTGGCGATGGCACCCAGGCGCGCGATTTTGTGCATGTGGATGATGTCGCCCGCGCAAACATCCTTGCCATGAAGGCACGCCTGACAGCGGAGATAATAAATATTGGTACCGGCACGCCGACGACCGTTGCAGAGATTGCAGAACTGCTCAGGGCAAAAATCAATCCCGGAATCCCGTCCCGCTATGGCGCGGAACAAAAAGGAGAGATTAAAATATCTATTGCGGATATTTCACGGGCGCGTGAAAAAATTGGCTATCAGCCGCAGTGGAGCCTGCCCGATACAATTGACGAAGTCATAGATTACATCAAAACACAGCATCACCCATAACCGCTCAGGGGCTCCCTGAGCAGTGCCCGTCACTGCCCCATGAGCGCACGGTCATAACACCTCGTACCCCCCGGAAGGAACCATGACGCGTATCCACGGATTTGAGCTGCTCAGGCAGCAGTACATCCCTGAACTGGAAACCGAGGCACGGTTTTTCCGCCAC
>CAIYCZ010000226.1 GCA_903924805.1 uncultured delta proteobacterium
GCTGAAATGCTATTCGATACCCTGGACATCCCAGATTATCCTTTGGACAGTAAATTCGGGGAGAATTTGTCAGGTTCTTTAAAAGAAGCTTTTTATGTGGGGGTTGGCAGTGGCCTCACTGAGACAATGTGCAGATTCTGGAGAATGCTTTTGCTGTCCTCAAATACAGGTTCCCCGCAGTATAACCACCGGCTTGATATAGAATGGAACCGCTGCGATCAATTAATGTCGAGGTTTCCAGAAACCTGTTACCCCATAATAAAAAAAGGATTCTTAACCAGCTTGAGAGGAATGTATGTTCCCTCTGGCATTACACAGTATATAAATAATAAGCTTATGCAGGAAAAAGGCTGAGGGTTTATGGTTGATAGCTTCATCCTGTGTGCATGGAGAGAGAATGGCTTCGGGTAATAAGAAAATTGTAATAATTGGTGCTGGTCCCTGCGGGCTGGGGGCAGCATGGCGATTGCATGAGTTGGGTCTGGAAAATTATGAAGTGTTTGAACAGAATGACTATGCGGGAGGTCTTTCTGCAAGCTTTAGCGATGAGAAGGGATTTATCTGGGATATTGGAGGACACATACAGTTCTCACACTATGATTATTTTGACCGGTTGATGGAAGCTGTAATCCCAGACAATGGATGGGTATCACATGAACGGGAAAGCTGGATCTGGATGCGAAGCCGGTTTATTCCCTACCCCTTGCAGTACAATATTGGAAAGCTTCCTCAGCAAGAAATGCTTGAGTGCCTTGCAGGTTTATTGAATTGCAGGAATGAAGGTGCTCCTCGTATAAATTTTCTTGACTGGATTTTACATACCTTCGGCGAGGGTATTGCAAGGCACTTTCTTATTCCATACAACAAAAAAGTCTGGGCATATCCGCCTGAGGAGCTTTCTGCCAAGTGGACCGGAGAACGAATCGCAGTGCCGGATGTCAAACGGATAATTAAAAATATCATTAGCGGGACAGACGATTGCTCGTGGGGCCCAAACAATGCCTTCAAGTTCCCTCTGCACGGAGGGACCGGTGCTATCTGGTGTGCTCTGGCAGATCGACTGCCCAAAGAAAAAATCCATTTATGCTCAGAGCTGGCGGTAGTAGATTCCGGCAGGAAGCTTTTGAAATTTAAAAATGGCCGTGAAGAGAATTATGACTACCTGATTTCAACAATGCCGATCGATCAGCTCGTTCACATAATAAATGGAATAGAGTACAACCAAAGTGATAGCTTCGTTTATTCATCGACCAATACTATTGGTGTTGGATTAAAGGGAGAGCCCCCGGAGAAGCTTCGGACCAAGTGCTGGATGTATTTCCCTGAGGATGATAACCCTTTTTATCGCGTGACAGTTTTTTCTAACTATTCGCCAAATAATGTGCCTCATGGACAGTATTGGTCGCTGATGGGGGAAGTCTCCGAATCTCCGGGGAAACCGGTCGACCAAACTCAACTCATCGATGAAGCACTGCAAGGATTTTATAATACTCAACTCATTGAAAAAAATGCCCCTATTGTATCTATCTGGTCATACCGTGCTGAATATGCGTACCCAACACCCTTTCTGGGCCGTGATGAATTGATTGACCGGTATCTCACTACCCTGCAAAAGAAGAATATATACTCGCGCGGCAGGTTCGGAGCGTGGAAATATGAATGCAGTAATATGGATCATGTAGTGATGCAGGGAGTTGAGGCAGTTGACCATATACTGTTTGGTATTCCAGAACTTACCCTCAACTATCCTTCCTTTATTAACTCACATAGAGTCAGGTGATCAGATGTATGATGTAGAAATCGTCATGCCGGTGTATAATGAAGCTGAGTGTATTTGCGATGTTCTGGACGACTGGTGCAGGGAATTAGATTTATTGGGGATATTCTACCGGTTAATCGTTTTGAATGATGGTTCAAAAGATGACACTGCTGAGGTGCTGAAAAAATACAACGAACGCCAGAACATTAAAGTTATCAATAAAAAAAACGCCGGGCATGGCCCTACCATACTTATGGGCTATACTATGGCAGTCCAGGAAGCAAAATGGGTATTTCAGGTGGATAGCGATAATGAAATAAAAGCCGAGCAGTTTAAAAAGCTGTGGGCTGAAAGAGAGAAATATGATGCGGTGATTGGAATACGGGATGGCAGACAGCAACCACTCCCGCGAAAAATAATAAGTTTTTTTTCACGCTTTGTGGTTCGTATATTTTATGGTAGCGGCATTATGGATGCTAACTGTCCGTTCAGATTGATGCGGGCAGATGTGCTGAAACAAATTCTGACACGCATTCCGGAAAACACCTTTGCTCCCAATGTGGCAATCTCCGGGTTCCTTGCCCTCGCAAAGGTAAAAATGCTGAACA
>CAIYCZ010000227.1 GCA_903924805.1 uncultured delta proteobacterium
AATATCATATTGATATCTTCATGCTACCGTTTCTTTCTTATACTATCTTTACCAAAATATCTATAAGTAAATAATTTTCTTGACAAAAAATATCCGGGCTGATAACTAAATAGGAAAATAATGTACGTTTTTCAGGCGCGTAGCTCAGGGGGAGAGCGCTACCTTGACACGGTAGAAGTCGGCGGTTCAAAACCGCCCGCGCCTACCATTATTTATTAAAAGCCCTGCTAACAACTTCCCAACTCTTTTAGATCCCAATGGCATCATAAAGAGATTTTTGTGGTGCCATTTTTTTTAATTGCACAGATGGATTCAATTAAATTCACAATAAAGCCCGAAGGCTCTACATATTCTGTTGACAGGGGAAAAACCATTGCATCTGTACTGCATGAGTTAAACCTCTATCCCGATGCTATCGCTGTAAAAATTAACAGTCATAGTGCAGACCTTTGCACTCCGCTTGAGCAGGATGTAGAAGTCTCTCTTATTAATGCATCGACTGCAGAAGGAAAAGAAATTCTTCGCCACAGCACATCCCATGTCATGGCACAGGCCGTGCTGGAACTCTATCCCGGTATAAAGATAGCAATAGGCCCTTCGGTGGAAAACGGATTTTATTATGACTTTGATTATGATCACAGCTTTTCACCTGATGACCTGGAAACAATAGAAAATAAGATGAAAGAAATCGTTGCCAGAGACCTCCCTTTCAAAAGGATTGAGGTAAGCCGGGAAAAGGCCATCCAGCTTTTTACCGATAAAATGGAACCATATAAAGTGGCACTGCTCAATGAAATAACCGATGCCACGGTTTCCCTTTACCGGCAGGGAGAATTTATTGACCTGTGCCGTGGTCCCCATGTACCTTCAACAGGCAAAATAAAGGCTTTTAAACTCACCAGCATTGCCGGTGCATACTGGCGGGGTGATGAGCGGAATAAAATGCTGCAAAGAATATATGGCACCGCATTTCCTGATGAATCTGAGCTTCAGGAGTATCTTAAATTCATTGAAGAAGCAAAACTGCGTGACCATCGAAAGCTCGGCAAAGAGCTTGACCTGTTCAGCATTTATGATGAAGCAGGCTCGGGACTGATTGTCTATCATCCCAAGGGAGCACTTTTAAGAAGAGTCCTTGAAGATTTTGAAGTGAAAGAACATTTAAAACGGGGCTATCAGCTGGTAAAAGGCCCCCAGATACTGCGCATGGATCTCTGGGAAAAATCAGGACATATTGATAATTACCGGCAATTCATGTATTTTACCGAAGTCGACGGACAGAAGTATGGTTTGAAGCCCATGAACTGCGTGGCGCATATGCTTATTTATAAATCCCGCCTGCGTAGCTATCGTGATCTTCCCATACGTTATTTCGAACTTGGCACAGTAAACCGGCATGAAAAGTCAGGCGTGCTCCATGGCCTTACCAGAGTACGGGAATTCACCCAGGATGATGCACACATATTATGTACTCCAGACCAACTCCATCAGGAGATCTCCCGGGTTATAGATTTTATCAGAGATGTAATGAGTATCTTCCAGTTTGACTATGAGATGGAACTCAGTACCCGCCCGGAAAAGTCAATAGGAACTGATGGGGACTGGGACAGAGCAACGACTGCGCTGCGCTGTGCACTCGATAACTACCATCTCTCCTACGATATCAACGAAGGTGAGGGTGCATTCTATGGTCCCAAGATTGATGTAAAGTTGAAAGACTGTCTCGGACGATCGTGGCAGTGTGCAACAATACAGTGCGATTTTGCCTTGCCGGAACGCTTCGATCTTTCTTATATCGGTGAAGATGGCTTAAAACACAGACCGGTAATGCTTCACCGGGTCATACTCGGGTCTATGGAACGGTTTATCGGGGTGCTGATAGAGCATTATGCAGGTGCGTTTCCCACATGGCTTGCGCCGGTTCAGGCGATTGTCCTGCCGATTGCTGACAGACATTTTGCACATGCAGAGGCAGTCCATAAACAGCTCCTTGAGCATGATATAAGAGCAGACATTGATTTGCGCAACGAAAGTCTCCGTCTTAAAATCCGCGAAGCGCAGTTGCAGAAAATACCCTATATGCTGGTTATAGGTGATAGAGAAGTTGAAAACCGGGGCGTTTCACCCCGTCACCGCAGCGGGGACGACCTGAAATTTATGACAGTTGAAAATTTTATTGAAAAAATTAAAATACTGTGCAGTCAGGAGCTACAGATAAAAACTACGTAATGCCTAAAACGTCGTGTACGTATCGTACCATAATAAGGAGGTGAAACGGTATCAACACAGGAAAATCTCAAAGAATCAACAGAATGATTAAATCAGAAACCGTCAGGGTAATCGATGCAGATGGAAAGCAGCTTGGAGTACTCCATCTCCGCGAAGCACTGGACATGGCAGCCGAGCAGGGGATTGACCTCGTAGAAGTATCACCAAATACAGAACCACCGGTTTGCCGGCTCATGGACTACGGTAAATTTAAGTATCAGCAGAGCAAAAAGCTCCACAAAAAAAATGTCCAGAGTTCTGTCCATTTAAAAGAAATCAAGCTAAGGCCCTACACAGGAAAACATGATCTCGAGGTTAAAATCAGGCACATTCTTGAGTTTTTTGACAAGGGTCATAAGGTAAAGGTTTCAGTAATGTTTCGCGGACGGGAGATTCTGCACCAGGAACACGGCTTATCCGTGTTGCAGCAGATAATTGAAGCAGTGAAGGACAGCGGGATAATCGAACAGGAAACTCGCATGGAGGGACGCAATATTGTAATGATTCTGGCTCCCAAGAAATAGGAAACAAACAAGTAAGCAGCCGATTCTTTAATCCGGTTTACTGATTAGTTTAAATAGTTTAATTAGACACACATACTGCGCACGTGAATATCAATACGAATGATATACAGGAGAAGAGAAATCAATGCCTAAATTAAAAACAAACAGCGGAGCATCTAAACGCTTCAGAATAACCAAAAATGGTAGAATAAAAAGGGCAAAGGCAAATGCCAGCCACTTGCTCACGCATAAAAACACAAAAAGGAAAAGAACGTTGCGAAAGTCTGCTTTAATCGCAAAAGTTGATGAAAAAAATGTTCGCAGACTCCTCCCCTATGCATAAACATAGATGCTCCGGAACTGAGACGAGCTTTAGCGTGTTTAATGCCGCAGTTATCACTGGCAATAAACAGATAAACCTGAGCAATGCTTATCGTTCTTGTGTTATTATCAGTTTTTTAAATGGTATTATGAAGTGAAATCAGTAACCGCTAATAGCTTAGCAAATTAATAAAGGAAAGGATTATACCAATGCCACGAGTAAAAAGAGGTTTTAAATTACGCAGACGCAGAAAAAGAGTCTTAGCGCTTGCGAAAGGTTTTACCGGTCCCAGAAGCAAACTCTTCCGTATGGCCAATGAAACGATTGCACGTGCACTGAAATATGCCTATAGGGACAGGCGTACCCGTAAGAGAGAGTTTAGAAGCCTCTGGATTACCCGTATTAATGCAGCTGTAAGGAACAATGGTATTAATTACAGCCAGTTCATTCACGGACTGCAGATTGCGGACATCAAAATTGACAGAAAAGTCCTCTCTGATATGGCCATTTTTGATCCGCAATCCTTTGCCCAACTGGTGTCTATTGCCAGAGAAAACATTCAACGCAAAGCACCGGCTGCAGCATAACAATAACCATTCATATCAGCAGTCACATGTATAGTATGATAAAGCCGGGTGATCTGCATCACGCGGATTATAAATCTGCTGTTACTGACTGGGCACACAACTCAAAAGATTGGCCAATGAAGGAAGAAATTGAAAAACTTAAAGTAAAAAGCGAGCTGGAATTAACAAATCTTTCTACAGAAGCCGACGTCTATCAGTTCAAAAGCCGTTATCTAGGCCGCAACGGTTCGCTGACGAGCTTGATAAAATTGCTCAGGGACGTAGACCCGCAAGAACGTGCGTCTGTCGGTGCTGCACTCAACACGTTTAAAAAGGAACTTGAAGAGCATATAGAAACTGCCCTCCTCCACGCACGTTTCACGGCGAAAAATCAAAGAATTTCAGAATCCCGTGTGGATGTTACCCTTCCCGGCAGAAAACTTCCTCTGGGCAGCAGGCACCCCATCACCACGATAGCAGCTACTGTCATTGAAATTTTCACCAGTCTTGGCTTCGAGGTGGTAGAAGGCCCCGAGGTAGAACTGGATTTTTTTAATTTTGAAGCACTCAATATTCCCAAGGACCATCCAGCCAGGGATATGCATGACACCTTCTATATCTCTGAGAACACACTCCTGAGGACACATACCTCACCGGTACAAATACGCACCATGAAATTAACTAACCCTCCGGTTCGAATACTATGCCCGGGGAAGGTTTACCGGTGTGACTCAGATATATCACACACACCCATGTTTCATCAGGTTGAAGGACTCATGGTTGATGAGGACATCTCGTTTGGTGATTTAAAAGGGATTCTTACCATAGCTGTCCATAAGATATTTGATGAGGACACCCGGCTCAGATTCCGTCCAAGTTATTTCCCTTTCACCGAGCCAAGCGCTGAGGTGGATATTCAGTGCGTTATGTGCAGAGGCAAAGGGTGCCGTGTCTGTTCTAACACCGGCTGGCTTGAAATTCTTGGTTCAGGCATGGTTCATCCCCAGGTATTCAGGAATGTCGGATACGATCCGGAAAAAGTTACCGGCTTTGCCTTTGGCCTGGGCATCGAGCGGATTGCCATGCTGAAGTTTGGCATTAATGATATCCGTCTTTTTTTTGAGAATGATTTTAGATTTTTGTCGCAATTTTAGAATGTAGAATGTTCGTATATGCTCATCAGCGTTAACTGGCTTAAAGAGTACGTAGCACTGGACATCTCTGCTGAAAAGCTTGCAGAAAAACTAATAATGGCAGGTTTTGAGGTGGAACAGATAACCCGTATCGGCAGCGAATGGGATAACGTTGTTATTGGTGAAATTACTGATATCAAGCGACATCCTCAGGCGGAGAAGCTTTCACTGACAACCGTACAGGCAGGAGAAAAAACATATTCAGTAGTCTGCGGTGCCTCAAATATTAAAACAGGTCAAAAGGTCCCTCTGGCGCTTTACGGAGCATCTCTTCCTACGGGCATTAAGATTAAGACGTCAAAAATCCGGGGTGAAGTTTCCCAGGGCATGCTCTGTTCTGAAAAAGAACTGGGACTCGGTGATGATACCTCTGGCATTATGATACTGTCTCCAGACCTTGCAACTGGTGTACCGCTTGCAGACCGTATTAGTCTTGCTGACACTATGTTCGATATAAACATAACGCCCAACCGTCCTGATTGCCTGAGTGTCATAGGTTTGGCCAGAGAAATTGCCGCTATCCTTGATCTACCCTTTACCGCGCCTGAAGTCACTGTTGGTGAAGAAGGTGATTTCATAGAAAACATCACTTCTGTTGAGATATGTGATCCGGATCTCTGTCCACGCTATACTGCACGGATTATTGCAAACATCACCATTGCACCTTCTCCGCTATGGATGAGAAGGCGATTGGAAACATCAGGGATCCGTTCTATTAATAATGCTGTTGATGTCACAAACTACGTATTGCTGGAATGGGGGCAGCCGCTGCATGCATTTGATTTCGACCTGCTCAAAGGACATAGAATTATTGTAAAAAGATCCATAGATAATGAACACTTTGTTACCCTTGACGGCACTGAACGAGTCATGTCCGGTGATGCTCTCATGATATGCGACGCTGAACGGCCGGTAGCAATCGCCGGCATTATGGGCGGACAAAACTCTGAGGTAATCGAATCAACCAGAAGGATCCTCCTTGAAAGTGCCTACTTTCTGCCTGCATCTATTCGTCAGACGAGCAAAGCCAACGGCTTGAAAACTGAAGCATCCCAGCGGTTCGAAAAAGGCATTGACATCAATAGTGTAATCCCTGCCTTGAACAGAGCAGCATCACTTATGGGGCGCCTGTGCGGAGGAACTATTGGTGCTGGTCTCATTGACCGATATCCAAAACCGCTTCCAACTGCCCACCCGATACATTGCAGTGTCGATAGAACCCGTAAAATTATTGGTGCGCTTCTTACCGGCAATCAAATAAAAGAATGCTTGCAAAGACTCCACATGCACGTCGAAGTTGATGGTGCAGATACACTGCGCGTTATTCCTCCTTCGTTTCGCGTTGATATATATGAACCGGTTGACCTTATTGAAGAAGTTGCACGACTTACCGGCTATGAGCATATACCGGCAACATACCCCCGTGCCAGGGTTTCAACTTCTGTGCGCGACAGAATCCATACGGCACCGGATCTTGCACGCGATAGTATGATCTCAAGGGGATTTTATGAAGTCATTAATTACAGTTTTATAAATCCTGAGCACCTTTTTTCCCTTAATCTTCCGGCACAGGATCCACGGCTGAATACCGTCAGGATTTTAAATCCCCTCTCTGAAATGCAATCGATACTGCGTACAACCCTTTTCCCGAGTCTGCTTCTGAACCTCAGGGATAACCTCTACCATAAAAACACTACTATTAAATTATTCGAAATAAGTACCGTTTTTTTTGCACAGAGCCGGGAACAGCTACCACGTGAAAGGAAGCGGATTGCCGGATTGCTATGCGGTCTGCGTTTTGGAGAGAACTGGGACCTCCCGCGCAACGAAGCAGATTTTTTTGATATTAAGGGATGTGTTGAAACTCTTATGGACAGATTACAAATACCGGCATATCGGTTTGCTCACGATGCTGTAGAGCCATTCCTTAACCCGCAGCAGTGTCTTTCACTGATTATTGATAACCAGCCAATAGGCGTACTCGGGGAAGTACATCCTGATGTACTGGAAAAGTTTGATATTGATCGAGTTGCATATGTCTTTGATATTGACTTTGATGTCTTAAGCAGTATATCTTCCGAACAAAAAGTATTGTTTAAACCGTTCCCGCGGCATCCTGCAATTTATCGTGATCTGGCTCTTATTGTTGATGAAACGGTCGCTGCCGGCACCGTGCACCATGCTATTCTCTCATTTAAGAACAAATTGATCGAAGAGGTAGCAGTGTTTGACTGTTTCCGCGGCAGCAGCATTGAAACCGGGAAGAAAAGTCTTGCCTATCGTATTAAATTTCAATCTCAGACTAGGAATCTTACCGATGACGAGGTAAATAACATACAGGACAAGCTTGTTTCTCATCTGGTGAAAGAAGTTGGTGCAGAACTCAGGCACTAATAAACGTTTATTTTACATAAGGAGGCTATTATTTATGACCAAAGCTGATCTCGTAGCAGACATTAATGAAAAAGTGGGCTTATCCAAAAAAGAATCAACAATTATTGTGGAACTGATTTTTGAAATTATCAGATCTTCTCTTGAAAAGGGGGAAAAGGTGAAGATTTCCGGGTTTGGTAACTTTAATGTGCGGCAAAAGAAGGTGCGCCGCGGACGCAACCCTCAAACCGGAGATGAGATTGAGATCTCTGCGAGAAGCGTTCTCACGTTTAAAGCGAGCCCGGTACTAAAAAAGGTCCTGAACAGTTAAAGCACCCATCAGCGCAAACATCGGAGTACTATTAAAATAATTATTTTTTCTTATTGTAATAATTTTATTATAATATATAATTGAGTGCAGCTAAGTATTAATTCATTATAAAAATATTAACAATTTATCTGTTGCTGGCCTCTACAGAACAATAAAACAGAACCGTATGAAAAAAACAGTTGTATCAATACCTGATAAACTGTATTTCAAAATAGGCGAAGTTAGCAAAATAACTGGAGTGGAACCCTATATACTCAGGTATTGGGAATCTGAGTTTAAACTGGTAAAACCCTACAGGACGAAATCTAATCAGCGCCTTTACAGAAAAAAAGATGTGGAAGCAGTCTTAAAAATAAAAAAGATGCTCTATGAAGATAAATTTACCATCGCCGGTGCAAAAAGGAAATTAAAAGACCCGACAACTGATGAAAAACAGCTGTCACTCGATTTTTCACAGCAAAAATATCAGGAACTGATAAAGGATATTAAACAGGAACTTAAAGATCTCCGTCAAATGCTCGTTAAAACTTCTTGAAAAGAGAATCCTGAATATTCAGCAGTTAGAAAATACAAATAAAGTGGGGTAAAACTGGTTATGGATTTAAAAGATAAACGGTTAATTGATCAGATGGATTTAGATGAGCAGGCGAAATATACTAAAGACCTCAACCAGATACTTTCTGATGCACAGGATAAATTTGAGGCGTGCGAAGTTGTGCACAACCCTATAAACTTATTAAAAAAATTGAAACCAAAATCCGCAGATGAAACCCATAAAGAAAAAGCCTCTGACCAAAAAGCAGACCAGAGAGCAACAAAAGGGTCGACGCAGTAAATCGCGCGGGAAACCGGTTACGGCTAAGCCGAAAAGTAGACGAGCAGCTTTAAAAAAACCGGCCAGAGGAAAAACAGCACCTGTTAAAAAAGACGTTATAGTGCCGTTAAAAAAGCTCTATATCACTATAAGCGGGGATAAAGTTTGCCTTGATAATGAAATTATTAAAAAATACCATCTTAAAGCGGGGGATTTTCTGCCTTTCTCAAGACATAAGGTATTTGCTGAAAAATAATAAAGTGATTCCCACCAGGTTTAAACAAAAATTCCTCCCCATTTTTTCAGACCTTTTACAACTGGTAGTAGCAATTTTAGTTTTACTGCCCGGTACCACAGCACACGCCATTCTCCCTGCATTCATAAAAGGAACTGTATTTAATACCTACAACAGTTCATTAATTACCGGTGCCACCATTTCCACTGCTGGTATATCAACGACATCGATCTCTGGAGGGTTTGCGTTACGGGTTCCCCCCAATGTATACACGCTCGTAGTATCCGGACCAGAACTAACTGCGAATATTCTGTCCGGGATTCTCGCAACGCCAGGTAAAATTGCAGCAGTCTCCATCGGTACTGCCCCCTCTTCAACACCAACCGGGTATCTTGAGGGTCGAGTCATTGCAGCGGGTTCCGGAGACGGCATTCAGGGTGCTCTGATTTTAACAGACCTGAATGGGGCAACGATAACGGTCGGTAAAGATGGCAGTTTCAGGCTTGCTGCTCCTTCAGGGATGACCACAATTACCGCCACGGCAGAAGGATTTTCCAGTAAAATTATAAAAAATACCATGCTGTATCCGTATATAACAACAAATCTCACGATTTCTCTTGATAAGGCATCTTCGGGGAGCATAACGATCAAGGGTGTAATAAGAGATGTATGTACCGGGGCACGGATTAATAATGCTGTTATCATTGCTAATTCCGGAAACATTACGCTCAGTGATGACGGTTTTTATGCAATAGATGTCTCTCCCGGTTTAACTACTCTGATAGTAAGTGCGGGTGGCTACCAGTTCAGCAGCAGCACGTCATCGGTTAATCCTCTTTATGCACAGCTTCAGGATTTCTATCTCACACCCTCAGAAGGCGGTACCGGTCTCATAGAGGGTATTATATACGATAGTTCTACCGGGGAGCCGCTCGATGATGTGAGGATTGAATCCAATACCGGAGCAGTCAGTTTCAGTACTAATGACGGGGAGTATAAACTATACACAAGCAGTTGCACAACATCCGTATCTGCTACCCTTGAGGGCTTTATTCCTTTAAGAAAGCCGGTAACTGTTGTTCATGGAGATGTTATCAGGCTTAATCTCCCTATGACAGCCCTGGGCAGAATATCCGGTACGATAACTGACAGCACCGGTACGTATGGCGTAACCGGCGCCCAAATATGGCTGGGAGAGGATAGCGCTGTCTCGTGCATAAGCGCTGATGATGGCAGCTATGCGCTAAATAGTATCATGCCGGGAAATTACACATTGAACATCTCTCACCCGTGTTTTCAGACCGTAACAAAGATGAACATATCGGTATCTTCAGGAGAAACGACTAAAGAAGACATTTCCCTGACACCTGCTGCAAAAGCCACTATTGAGGGAACTATTACAGACCGGTTAACCGGAGATCCTATTGCATCCGCCTTCATCAGTACACCGTATGGTGCGCACGTACAAAGTAATGAAAAAGGATTTTATTCACTCGAAATTCCTGCCTGTACGACTGATATACTTTTTAAAGCTCCTGGGTATCTGCCCAGGAGGAAGAGAAACGTTGCCCTTGAAGATGGAGAAATGTTAGAACTGGATGCTCACCTCATACCCTGCCCTTTTGGATTTTGCTTTAATGCTGATTAATGCACTCCGAAAACGTGTATGTCCCTGTCGCCCGATTTTAAAAACCACTATCTGTGAGACATTATGAAATCCCTGGTAGAGATAATAAAAGAAGAAGAATTCCTTGAGCTTGCACAGAAGGCTTCCCGCACCATGCTCATTCTTTCATCATACCTGACAATAAATCCGCTCAAGTTGAACAAACGGCTCTATGGCGTCATCATCAAAGAGTCCACTGACCTGGAAGATTTTCTGGACGATTATGGTGCGCGCAACAATAAGACATGGGTCTACTTCGGCGAACTCGTTGCCAGTATCCGCAATTTATCAAATGTTACCTATATTACAAGTCATGTACTCAGGCGTATAAATCTGTATCGCCTGAATAACGATAATGAGCAGGCTTTTATTCAGGATGCCCAGCACGTACTGCAATTCTGTAACGAGTCTATTCTTTCCCTCTTTGCTCACCTGCAGAAGGAGTCCTCAGTGCTGTCGCTGGTCATACCGGATGATAAATTCACCGAGGGTGATGTTGATGAAGATCTTGTAGTCAGGCTGCTTCCTCACACTATTGACGAAGAAACAGTTCATGAAATCAATGAAAATGTAACCCGGGTCGCAACAGAATTTATCACCGTGCTTAAATATTTTGAAAACCTTCTGTTCGAGAAAAAGGTTTCAGAAAAAAATCTTGAAAAGCTCGTACCATCAAAAATCAATGAAGATATTTTGCGACTTCATGAGTCAAAAATGCACAGCCTGCAATCGGTATATGATACCTATATCCATAAAACGCCTGATGAATTAAAAGACGAACTGCTGCACAGCCTCCGGGGGTATATATCTATTTCTCTCCACCTGCTCGAAATTGCCCAGGGGCTCTGCCACTTTGTCGAACGGCATGAGACCAAAGTACGCAATGAAAGTACCATGAAGCTCATCGAAAAAATCGTTAACAGGAAAAAGGTGCTTGATACCATTATAAACTTTTCCCTGTATTACTATACTATTTTTGCAAAAGACGGTATGTCCCTTGCTGAAGCTATTATAGAAAAATACACCGTCGTAGAATCAGCCATCCTTAAAGTCCCTGAAGGCCTTGGCTTCCATCTTCGTCCATCAACCCTGGTCGCAAAGGTAGTCAATAACTACGGCACAAAAACTACCATGGTAGTGAGCAATAAAGAATTTGATGCCGGCAGCGTCATAGACCTTATGTGGGCAGCAGGCATGATTAAAAAAGAGGGGATTACTGCAGTGGAGTTTCGTGGAGATAAAAAAACCCTTCATGACTTGAAGATCCTTGCAGATGTTAACTATGGCGAAGATACCATGGGAAAAAGTATTCCTCTACCAGAGGAAATATCATACCTCAGATAGCCCTTCTTTTTATTAGTATCGGGTGACATGTCAAATAATAATGATTGATCAAATAACTTTAAAAATTCCATTATCAATAAGAGAAAGCGCAGGGTGTTTTAACTGCACGTCCCGATTGATGGACGATATCAAACGCCTCAAGGGTATACAGGGTGTCGAGATAGCAGAGGATCCCTGTCAGCTCCTCATAACATATGATCCGAACTTTACTTCTATAGAAATTGTTGAAAATTTTGTAATACGTCAGGGGTTAAAACTAAAAAACCACTACGACCATAAGCACTACCTTATTGAAAACCTTGATTGTCCTGATTGTGCATTGAAACTTGAACAGCGCATGTCGAAAATTCAAGGTGTTACCTGGGTCTCCCTGAATTTTGCTACCTCTAATATATGGTTTGAATATGAGCCGGAAGAGGTGACCTTAGACGCCATTCTCTCTACAATAGAAAAGGCAGGCTACCAGTATCGTGAACCGGAAGTTTCAAGAGTCGCCACGGAAATCTCTTTTTCTTCTTTTACCCTGGCCGGCCTTGATTGTCCTGATTGTGCAGCACAGCTCCACAAAAAACTGTCAAAGGTAGAGGGGGTTGAGGAGGTGGTGGTTAACTTTAACGCTTCCACCATGACCGTAAAGCACGATGTAAGCCTGGTTAACCGTTCTGCGATTATAGATGCAGTAGAAGAATCCGGTTACTCTGCGAAAATCTCTGCTTCTGATAGCACGCCCTTAACCTGCACAGGTTTTGTTAACATAAAAAACAGGCGATTGCTGCTTACCATACTGTCGGGCAGTTTTATCCTGATAGGATCAGTGCTCCCCCTGGTTAAAGGAATTCTTCCTTTTTACTCAATCACTGCAGGTGATTACCATTTGACGCTTTCTTATTTATTTTATCTTCTGGCCATTTTGTCCGGCGGTTATTATGCTGCAAAAAGTGCTTATTATTCAGTTCTGGCTAAAAGCTCTGACATGAATGTTTTGATGACCATTGCTGTAGCGGGAGCACTGGCTATCGGCGAGTTTGCAGAAGGGGCAATGGTTTCGTTTCTGTTTTCTCTGGGGAACCTTCTTCAGTCTTATACCCTGGATAAAGCACGGGGAGCTCTCAGGCTGCTTATGGATTTTGCCCCAAAAGAGGCACAGGTTAAGCAAGGAGGTGTTTTAAAAAGAGTTCCTTTATCAGAGCTTAAAGCAGGCGATGTCATTGTCGTCAAACCGGGTGAAAGGATACCCATTGATGGAAGCGTCATTAAAGGTGATTCTTCTGTAAATGAGTCCCCCATCACCGGAGAATCTCTGCCCGTAGATAAATCATCCGGCAGTCAGATATTTGCCGGCTCTTTTAATGGACCCGGCGCTCTTGAAATCAGGATGGAAAAGGGTGCAGAAGATTCAACACTTTCCCGCATTATCCACCTTGTAGAGGAGGCGCAGGCGCAAAAGGCGCCGTCTCAACATTTTGTCGAAGAATTTTCTAAATTCTACACACCTGCTGTCATACTGAGTGCATTCATGGTAATGGTTTTTCCGCCACTGCTATGGTCCCTGCCTTTTACCGACTGGTTCTATCGTGGACTTATGCTGCTCGTTATTTCCTGCCCCTGTGCACTGGTGATATCAACGCCGGTATCAATTGTTTCTGCCATTGCCTGTTCATCTAAGAAGGGTATATTGATTAAGGGCGGTACCTTTCTGGAAGAAATGGCCGGCATCAATGCCATTGCATTTGATAAGACCGGGACACTTACCAGAGCGCGTCCAGAGGTAATAGATATGCTGCCGGTAAGTGGAGACACCCCACAGGATCTTCTGCGTATTGCTGCCTCACTCGAATTAACCTCAGAGCATGCACTGGCAAAGGCTATTCTTAGAAAAGCCCAAAATGACAATGTTCCCTATACGGCGCCGTTAGATTTTATTTCTTATCCTGGTAAAGGAGTAAAAGCACGATTGTATGGACAGTGGGGGTATATCGGGAATCTTGCTTTTTTTACAGAACAGAAGCTTCCTGTTGACTGCTTTTTACAGGAGGTACAAAGGCTTGAAGAAGAAGGAAAGACTACGATCCTTCTACAGCATGATACGGTAAAGGGAATTATTAGTCTTGCAGATACACCACGAAAAGAAGCATACACCTGTATTGCAGAACTTAAAAAACAGGGAATTAAGCATATTGCGTTGATCAGCGGGGACAGCGACAGAGTCGTTTCTGCCATAGCAGCCAGTATGGGTATTAATGAGTTTCATGCCCGCATGCTGCCCGAAGATAAAGTTGAAGTTATTCGGAAACTTTTATTCCACTATGGCAAGGTGGCAATGGTCGGAGACGGGGTAAACGATGCGCCAGCACTTGCTGTCTCTACCGTTGGCATTGCCATGGGTGTGGCAGGCACTGACACGGCGCTGGAAACATCTGATATAGCACTCATGTCAGACGATTTACTAAAACTGCCATTCCTGATTCATCTCTCCAGAAAAACCCTTGCCACGATCAAAACCAATATAGGGTTTTCCATCCTGGTCAAGGCAGTTTTTATCACACTGGTATTTCTGGGAATGGCTAACCTGTGGATGGCTGTTGCATCAGATATGGGAACATCTTTATTAGTGATCCTAAACGGTATGAGACTTATA
>CAIYCZ010000228.1 GCA_903924805.1 uncultured delta proteobacterium
AAAAAGAAAAGTGGTCATCATTGATCAGGCTGAAAAGCTCAACCTGTATGCTGCAAATTGCCTGCTCAAAACCCTTGAAGAGCCTCCGGATGACACGGTTATTATACTGGTGGCAAATACGTCCATGCGGGTGCTGCCCACGATTGTTTCCCGGTGTCAAAGAATTTATTTTACCCCTCTTGCTGATACGGAGATATGCCGGTTCCTTGCCGGCCGGGGTATTGACCGGGAGCGTGCGCAGCTGATAGCCCCCCTTGCCCAGGGAAGCTTCAAACGGGCGCTCTTTTTAGTTGAAACCGATTTTTTAGCACGGCGCACCGAGCTGGTACGACTGTTTACCACGCATTCAGAAAACCGTTGTGAAACCCTGCTGCGCATGGCAAAGGCGGCAAATGAAGACCCCGGGCAGATTTCCCCGGTGCTTGAATTTTTGCAGACGTGGTACCGGGATCTCTATATGCTCATGCACGGGTTTCCCGCAGAAAAGCTGTGCAACCGTGACGCACTGCCTGAGATGCTTGAGGCGCTACAATATGAAACCAGGGACAGCATATTGAAAAAAGTGAAAAAGCTTCAATGGATCCACAAGCATGCGGTATTCAATATAAACTACACCATGGCGTTAGAAAGCCTATTGATGCAGGCTGTTTAGTCATACGCAGCCTCCAGGATTATCATGATGGATACTATAGTTGGCGTAAAACTGAGAAAGCTGAAAAAAGTTCTTGAATTTGATGCCGGCGAACTGCAGCTCGCAAGCGGCGATAAGGTTATTGTGGAAAGCGAATTCGGCCCGCAGATGGGCATGGTTACACCGCGGCCTTGCTACAAGTGCAGCCTTGCTGCTGCGTCTGTTGCCGGCAGGGTGCTGCGGCGCGCAGAAGACATAGACATCAGGCAGGAAGAATTAAATATCCGCAAGGAGCGGGAGTATGCCCAGGCCTACCAGAAGAAGATTGCCGAACACCATCTCCACATGAAACTGATCGATGTGGAAATCGTGCCTGATGGAAGCAAAATCATCTTTTTGTTTACCGCAGAGAACCGGGTTGACTTCAGATCTCTGGTCAGGGAGCTGGCAGCTGATCTGCGCACACGGATTGAAATGAGACAGATCGGGGCACGCAATGAAGCCCAGATGTCCGGGGGAATCGGCTGCTGCGGAAGGGAACTCTGCTGCACGTCATTCCTGCACACCTTCTGTCCGGTAACCATTAAAATGACAAAAGAGCAGGGGCTGGCGCTTGACCCGGCAAAAATATCAGGGCTGTGCGGCCGCCTCATGTGCTGCTTATCGTATGAATATGAGACCTATGCAGAGCTCAAAAAAAATCTTCCCAAGGTAGGCAAAAAAATAACAACCTCCTCCGGAACCGGTAAAATAAGGCAGGTGAATGTTATTGCGCAAAAGATAGTTATTGAAATGGAAGATGGCCGTATTGTTGAGATGGAAGCTGTTGAATACAAGCCGGAAATGCTTGTCCCCCATTCAAGTGCACAGCAAGGGAAGTAATGAGCACGGCATTTTATATAACCACCCCGATCTATTATGTAAATGATGTCCCGCACATCGGTCATGCCTATACAACGGTTGCCGCAGATGTGCTGGCGCGCTACAAGCGGATGTCCGGGTATACCGTGTTTTTTCTTACCGGCACTGATGAGCACGGGAAAAAAGTTGAAAAAGCGGCGCAGGAAGCAGGGGAGTCATCTCTGCAGTTTGCCGACCGTGTTATGCTGCGGTTCCGGGAGCTCTGGAAAAAGCTCAACATATCACATGACGATTTCATCCGAACCTCCGAGAAGCGCCACCAAGAGGCGGTCCAGAAATTTTTCAAGGCACTTGCAGACCGGGGGGACATATATCTCGGGGAATACGAGGACTGGTACTGTGTGCCGTGCGAAAGCTTCTGGACGGAGACGCAGCTCCTGGACGGAAAGTGCCCGAACGCTGATTGCCGGCGCCCGGTGGAAAAGCTGCGGGAGGAGAGCTATTTTTTCAGGATGTCCAACTACCAGAAGCAGCTTCTCAGACACCTTGAGGAAAACCCCGGGTTTGTTCAGCCGGCGTCGCGATACAACGAGATAGTCAGTTTTGTAAGAGAAGGCCTGCGTGATTTAAGCATCAGCCGCACCAGCTTTTCCTGGGGCATTCCCGTGCCGGGAAACCCGAAGCACGTCATCTACGTCTGGTTTGATGCGCTGCTCAATTACATCTCGGCAATCGATTATTTTGGAGGCGGTGATGCGTTTCAGTCATTCTGGCCTGCTGATGTCCACATCATCGGCAAAGACATCGTCAGGTTCCATGCGGTGTACTGGCCAACCTTCCTCATGTCAGCAGGGCTCCCCGTGCCGCGGCAGGTGTTTGCCCACGGGTGGTGGACGATTGAAGGGAAGAAGATGTCAAAAACGCTGGGCAATGTCATTGATCCCTATGCGCTTTCAGACCAGTACGGCGTTGACCAGGTGCGCTATTTCCTCATGCGCGAAGTGCCCTTCGGGCTGGATGGCGATTTTTCCCGGGAAGCCATGGTGAGCCGCATAAACAGCGATCTGGCAAATGACCTGGGAAACCTGTTCAGCAGGGCGATCACCATGGTGCATAAGTATTTTCAGGGGGAGGCTCCGCGTGCCGGAAGCAGTGAGGCACTCGATACCCTTCTGAAGGATAAACAGCTCCAGGTGATAAAGGCAGTTGATGCCGCGATGGGCGAGCTTGCGTTTAGCCGGGCACTTGCCTCAATATGGGAGCTTGTATCGCTGCTTAATAAATATATTGACGAAACAGCTCCGTGGGCTATGGCAAAAGACCCCGCACAGCGGGAGCGGCTGGCAACGGTAATGGTGCATATTCTGGAAGCGCTTAGACTGCTGTCTGTGCTGCTGTGGCCGGTAATGCCTGCATCCTGTGAAAAAATGTGGCTCGCCACCGGCGGTGAAGGTGAACTGAAAAGCACGAGACTTTCGGCGATACCCGAATGGATGCCGGTGAAAGCCGGTACCGGGATTCAAAAAATTCCACCCCTGTTTCCACGGATAGAGTCTGTCAGAACGTCATGAAGATAACAGGTCTTCAGATTTTTAAAAAGAAGAAGGTTATTTTTAACATCCCGAACCTTCTCACGTTATTCCGCATAGTAGTTATCCCCTGCTTTTTTGTTCTGTTTCTCTATTTCCCCACCAAAAGCTTCAGCCTGCTTGCATCCATTCTTTTTGCCATGGCATCGCTCACCGATTTTCTCGACGGCTACATTGCCCGGCGCTGGAAGCTTGAGACGTCCCTGGGAAAATTTCTTGACCCTCTGGCAGATAAGCTGCTGGTGGCGGTTGCACTGATTATGCTTATTCCGCTGGGGCGGGTTCCGCCCTGGATGGTTGCCGTTATCATTGGCAGGGAGATTCTGGTTACCGGGCTGCGGGTGGTGGCAGTAACTGACGGGGTGGTGATTTCAGCAAGCAAGCTGGGGAAGTACAAAACCGCATTCCAGATAGTCTCGGTCATATGCCTGCTCATTCATTATGAATATCATATAATTACAGAGTCGCCGCACTTTGCGATTGATTTTCATCAGGTGGGCATGGCACTGCTGTGGATTGCGCTGGTTATTACGGTGTGGTCGGGGATTGATTATTATCGGAAATTTTTCCGCCAGGTGTTTTATAAAACAACGTAAGAGGGCAAGGGGGCCAGGATTCAAGTGGTCAAGTGATTGTAGAGCGCGGATTCCGGATTGCGGAATAAAATTTTGATACACCCCGTACTCTTAGCGTGCCGTCAATTTTCAATTGACAAAAAAAGTGCAGTAATATAAATAGAATATACAGACGAGCGGGAATAGCTCAGTGGTAGAGTACAACCTTGCCAAGGTTGGAGTCGCGGGTTCAAATCCCGTTTCCCGCTCCATTTTTTTGATTAAACCACAGAGACTCTGTGTTCTGAGAAGATAAAGTTTTCAGAACAATAATTCCCCGTGTCCTCTGTGGTTCGGTTTTTGAGAGTCTTTTCAGGCGGCGTAGCCAAGTGGTAAGGCAGAGGTCTGCAAAACCTTTATTCAGCGGTTCGAGTCCGCTCGCCGCCTCCAGGCATGCAATCAAGAGGTGCAGGGTTTTTAATAACTCGCACCTCTTTTTTTATTTTGTTGCAGGTGTCACTACTCGTTGGCTAGAGCTTTTATGGACTGACTCATGATTTTAAACCCCCGCTTTTTCTCTGAAAAGTCCTATCAGTTTTCACGACAGGAAATTGGACCTCATACCCCTGATGGAACGATACGCCTGCCGGGGTAGATGGAAAGTGAAAATACGTGATGACATCGAGGCAGTAAAATAAAAAAGGGCGTAGATTGAGGGGTAATCTACGCCCTTCATGAGAGTTGATGTATCCTTATGGATATACAACCTCAATTTATTTATGAAACATTTTTGCCGGTAATGCAAGTGACGTACAAACAGGGGTAGCATCATACACGATGGTATCCCTTGCTTTATCCTGTCTACTGCACACTAAATTATGACCCCATAGCTGAGATGGAACTATCCACACTATAACTTTTATTTTAGTTTTTATAAAGGAAAGGGGAAGCAGCAAGGGCTGCTTCCCGGTTGGGGGGTTAATTAGGGTTACATATTTTATCGTCAATAAAAAATGGAAACTTTAATATTGTCTTTAGTGAATGCCGGGGGGGCTCAGGGGCACCAATTTCTGTGACACCAATTTCCCTCTTGTGGGTGGAGAGCTTCACTTTTTCCCATAAAAATAAAACGCACTTGCAACAGCAGCAGATGCGCTTCTGTTTATAATAAATTTGTCAAAATATTTTAACGGGAAGGTAATTACTTTTGCGATATTCTTCACTAACCTTTTAAGCGATTTATTTTTAAAAAATATTTGAACGTACTCGACAAAAATCCAGGCAACCGTTGAACCAGGTCCCACCGCTATCCCTGCACCAATCTCTTTAAAATCCCTCAGCAGATATTTTAGTCCATTAATTGTTAGACGTGAATAGTCATCAGGAGCAGCATGGAACGGCTGCAGGAATGGCATCTCAATATAAACCTCTCCCCCCTTTTTAAGAATTCGATACATTTCTTCAATTATCAGGTGAGGCTCTCTAACATGCTCCAGGACTGCAGAGCATAGTACACTATCAACAGATTCGTTTTTAAATGGCAGGTTTTCTCCACATGCCCGTACCGTATTAATTCCTGTCCTGTAAGGGTCAATATTGATTGCCCCCGGCACAGGGTCATATCCTCCAGCTCCTATATTAACTATTTTATTACCCTGAGCGGTCTTTTTTATTTGTTGAAAATACCTGTTCGAATAATTTTTTGTTGGATGAAAGATACCCCCTCGTTGAAAATAACGAGCGAAAATCTTCTTTATAGTATTCATGCCGTAGCTGATCGATGATGTTTTTGTTGTTGGATAAAATAGAAAAAAGGCAGGATGTTTTTTGTTCCTGCCTTGTTACATGAATATATATGTATTGAAGTTTTATGTATCAATAGCTCAGCACAGATGTAGCAAAGGAGATGGTTTTTCCCAGATCCCCCTGCTTTTTTAGTTCATATAAGATTTTTATGCCTTACCCGCACACCCCAAAACATTTACCAGCTTATGGGTTACCACCTTCTTAATTGCCTCACGGGCCGGGCCTAAATATTTTCTTGGATCAAACTCTTCGGGATGTTCTGTGAACTGCTGCCGGATAGTGGCAGTGAGTGCAAGGCGCAAATCGGTATCGATATTTATTTTACATACTGCCATTCCGGCTGCTTTCCTGAGCATTTCCTCCGGCACTCCCCGTGCGCCGGGTATCGTGCCTCCATATTTATTACAGAGTGCCACCAGGTCCTGTGGGACCGATGATGCCCCATGCAGCACGATGGGAAAACCGGGCAGCCTTTTGCCGATAATTTCCAGCCGCTCAAAATCGAGTTTTGGCTCGCCTTTAAATTTATATGCGCCGTGGCTTGTTCCGATGGCAATGGCAAGTGAATCGCAGCCGGTCTGCTGTACAAACTCAACCGCTTCGTCGGGGTCAGTATAGAGCGCGTCCCTTGCCGCGACCTTCACATCATCTTCAACCCCGGCAAGCTTTCCGATCTCCGCCTCAACTGAGACCCCCCGCTCATGGGCATACGCCACCACTTCTTTTGTCACCCGCACATTCTCGGCAAAGGCAAAGCGCGAGCCGTCAATCATCACTGACTTGAAGCCGCCGTCAATGCAGGACTTGCAGACGGCAAAATCCTCTCCATGGTCAAGGTGCAGTGCGATGGGGATGGTGGACGTCTCCACCGCTGCCTCAGCAAGCTTCATCAGGTATTCGTGGCGGGCGTATTTGCGCGCGCCTGCCGAGACCTGTAAGATGAGCGGCGCTTTCTGTGCTGAAGCTGCATCTACAATACCCTGGAGGATCTCCATGTTATTGACATTAAAAGCTCCTACGGCATATCCTCCGGCATAGGCTTTGTTAAACATTTCCCGGGTGCTGACAAGAGGCATATAGTACTCCTTTGCTAAAAATCGAAACACAGAGAGCACAGAGAAACAAAATCTTAATTTTTGCTTCTCTCTCTGTGTACTCTAATTTACCATTATTTATTTTGAGATTACCCTGGCTGCTTTTGTCAGCCTTGCCATGGTAATTAAAAAACTCATGTATCTAAAAAGGAAACGGTGATCTGCTTGCAGCTCCTGTTTTTGGACATAAGAAAGCATTGCAAGCAAATATCACATAATTCATCGGAGAACACAGAGCGTTCCTCAGTGCACTCTGTGGTTTTATAATTTATTCTTCCCACTTAATGAGACATGTTTCATAGGGATTATGCAAGGCAGCATGCTTCGGCATAATCCTGAGCGTATAGCCGTGGCGTCCGCTGGTGAGACACGGCACCTCACAGACAAAGATGCGGTTGCCTGATTCATCAGGGCCTTTATACGTCATGGGAATTGGTTTGCCGGAAGAAATAGTACCATCAGGATCAAGCAGGCCGTTATAGAGCTCAACAGATACATCCTCGGGAGCAAGATTACCCAGGGATATGCTCGCATCTACTTTGAAGCTGTTGCCAACCCTCTGTTCAACACTGTCAGCAGTACGCATATAATTAATTTTTATCCCGCCCCAGTTTTTGTACAGCTTTGACTTCCAGTCAGCAGTGGCTTTTGCCATGGCGAAGTTATCTGCGGCAAACTTCCGGTACCGGTTTATAAGCGGCTGATAAAAACGCTCATTGTATTCATAGGCCATACGATTGGTATTAAATTGCGGACAGATCGACTGCATCATAGACTTCATCATGGCAGTCCAGCCCCGGGGCAGGCTGTCGGCACCCCGGTTATAAAACAGCGGCACAATCTCTTTTTCAAGCATATCGTAAATCTCTTTTGATTCAACCTCATCCTGATAATTTAAATCTTCGTATTCCTCTTCCTTGCCGATAGCCCAGCCGGTCTCGTTTGAGAATGCCTCGTACCACCACCCGTCCAGGACGCTTAAGTTAAGGGCTCCATTGAAGCTTGCCTTCATCCCGCTCGTACCGCTTGCTTCAAGCAGCTTGCGGGGATTATTGAGCCAGATGTCAACCCCCTGGACCATGTACCGGGCAAGGGGCAGTTCATAGTCTTCAATAAACACTACCCGGTTTCTGAACTGGTCGCTTCTGGCATAATGGATTATCTGGCGAATTAAATCCTTTCCCTCATTGTCCTTGGGGTGCGCCTTGCCGGCAAATATAATCTGCACCGGGTACTGCTTGTTGCACAAAATAGCAGCCAGCCGGTCGGGGTCTTTAAAGATAAGGGTTGCGCGTTTATAGGTGGCAAACCTCCGGGCAAAGCCTATGGTGAGTGCCTCGGGATTTAATACCTCTGAGGCCCGGGTAACTTCCTTTGATGATTTGCCGCGCTCCAGAAGGTGAGTTTTCAGCTGACGCCGGACATACGCGACCAGGCGCTCCCGGCGGCGCGCATGGGTCCTCCATAATTCCTCATCAGGGATCTCTGATACGTGTTTCCAGATCTCCGGGTCTGAGGGATCATACTGCCAGCGGGGGCCAAGGTACCGGTCAAAGAGGTCTCCCATTTCATGAGATATCCAGGAAGACGGATGAATGCCGTTGGTAATGGAGGTGATGGGTATCTCGTCAGGGGGAAGACAGGGCCAGATTTTCTGCCACATTTTACGCGATACTTCTCCATGTAATTTACTCACCCCATTGGTGCCTGCTGCCAGGCGGAGGGCAAGCACGGTCATGCAAAAGTTCTCATTGGGGTTACCCGGTTCCTCACGACCGAGGTCGAGAAATTTAGGGAAATTTTCTTTAGTAAAGCCCAACTGGGGATAGTAATTGCGGAAGTACTTCTCCATGAGCGGTATTGAAAAAACATCATGCCCGGCCGGCACCGGGGTATGGGTGGTGAATGTATTGCCGGCAGTAACCGCCTCTTTAGCTGTTTCAAATGAAAGGCCTTTTTCCTTCATCAGGAGGTGGATTCGCTCAAGGGCAAGAAATGCTGCATGACCCTCGTTCATGTGACACACCACCGGTTCAATTTCTAATGCCTTTAATGCCCGTATCCCACCGATGCCCAACAGAATTTCCTGCCGTATCCGGGTTTCGCCGTCACCGCCATAGAGCTGCGCAGATATCTGCTGGTCCTCAGGCCGGTTCTGGCTGATATTGGTATCGAGCAGAAACAGCGGAACATTCCCAACCTGTGCTTTCCAGATCCTCGCAAAAACTGGTCCATCAGGATATCCAATCTCTATGGTTAAATCAGATTTATCATCCCGTTTCACCAGTTGGATGGGCATGTTAAAGAAGTCGTTTTTCGGGTAGCGCTCCTGCTGCCAGCCCTCAGCACTGAGGTATTGCTCAAAATAGCCTCCCTGGTAGAAAAGCCCAACCCCCACCAGCGGCAGCCCCAGATCGCTTGAAGATTTGAGATGGTCGCCGGCAAGAATGCCGAGGCCCCCTGAATAAATCGGGATGCACTCGGTAATACCAAATTCAAATGAAAAATATGCTATCTGCGGTTTTTCCGGCTTCCCGTAGGTTTTTTCATACCAGCTCTTATACGTCTGGTAGCGTTCCAGGTCCTGTGAAACCCTCTCCAGGTGAGCAATAAATCCATCGTCAGCCTGTGCCTTTTCAAGCTTTTCCTGCTTGATGAGTCCGAGCATTTTCATCGGATTGTGGCCGGTTGTTTCCCAGAGGTCATTGTCAAGCCGTCTGAATAGATTAATGGCTTCCTTGTTCCATGCCCAGCGAAGGTTGTATGCCAGCTTTAAAAGATCCCGCAGATTCTCAGGAAGTGACGGGCACACGGTGTATTCATGGATAGGTTTCATGTCTTGAGCCCCCTTTAATAAAATTTATTGTTAAAGACAGATAAGATATATCAAGTTATTAGATTATAGTAAATTAAAAATTATCGTATCCGGCTTTGTTGAATATATGGTAGTCTAAATAGAAAAAAATATTTCTTGAATGACAGATGTCAATATGACAGATTGTTGCGATTCGGGTGAATAGGTGGAAAGGTAAAAAGGTTAAGAGGCGAAGAGGAGAAAAGATAGAAAGGGTTCAAGGATTCATGGGGTCGAGGGTTCCAGGGGGCAATGAAAATTTTTATGAGTTCCTGAGTTCCAGATTTTAAAAGTAACGGTGGATTGCGGGATGATAAGCAGGCCACAGAATTTCACAGAAAGACACGGAAGGTTTAAAACAAAAAAATAATTCCGTGTAGTTCTGTCCACCCTCCATAGAATTCCTGCCCTCCACAAGGCTTCTGGAGGCGGGTCGGAGGACGGGTGTTCTCTGTGGTTATGTTTTGACAATACACAATTTTTAAGAGGAGGCTGGCAATGAAAATTATGGCATTTGTGGGAAGTCCCCGAAAGGGTTCAAACACTGATATCCTCATCGACAAAGTGATAGAAGGGGCTCGCAGCAGTGCAGACGTTGAAGTGGAAAAAATTTATATCTATGATGCAGATATAAAATATTGCACGGGATGCGGGGCACATACCATTTTGCAGGGAAGTAAAGACTGTCCCTTGAAGGATGATATGGAAGGTATTCTAAAGCGCATGCAGGAAGCGGATGGTTTTATTTTCGGCTCCCCGAATCATGGCCGTACTATTTCGGCAGGGATGACCAACTTCTTTTCCCGTATGATGCCGCTGTTACAGATGCACGTTGAGCGGGATGATGCCGGAAATATCGTTCATGCCGAATCACGGCCGTTAATCAAGGGAAAAAAAGCGGTAATAGTTGTCAGCCAGGGAGATAATGTAGCTTCGTCATCAGCATTAGTGCTAATGATACTTGATGCTAACCTGCGTGATTTTCATCTGCGGAAAGTTGGCGAAGTCTTCAGCATGTTTAATTTAAAGCGGGCGCAGGTTAAGGATAAACCGGATGATTTAAAAACGGCATTTGCCGCAGGGGTGCGCCTTTCAACAGCCCGTTAGAGATAATAGATAGAATGCAATCCCAGCTCAATCCGCCCATTGTACATATTGTGGGCAGAAAGGGGTCGGGGAAAACGGCCCTCATCGTCGACCTCATTCGCACGCTTTCTGCCAGAGGCTATCGTGTTGCGGGCGTGCGCCATTCCCCCCATACCCATTCCGTTGACGCTGCAGGCACTGATACCGAGACATTTAAAAAGGCAGGTGCTGTCGGCTCGGCACTTATTACCGCAAACGAGACCGATATCTTTTTTCCTGCCATCGGCTGGGAGGAAAAATGTGCCCCTGTCAGGTGTGCTTTTTACAACTGTCACCTTATTTTAGTTGAGGGAGGGCTGCAGAACAGCAGAGAAAAGATTGAGGTTATTCCAGCCGGCGAGAAACCCCTCTGCGCAGGTGATGTAAACCTCCGGGCTGTGGTGAGCCCTGATTACCGTGCTTACGGCCTTCCCTCGTTTCGTCCCGATGAAGCTGACAGGCTGTGTGTTTTTATAGAAGAGCACTATATAAAAGCTGCCATTTCAGGTGCTATCATGGCCGGCGGCAGGTCGCGCCGGCTCGGTGTCAACAAGGCATTTTTACAAATACAGGGCAGGCCTGTTATTGAACGGGTTCTGGAAACCATGTCTTCACTTGTTTCACCGGTACGCATTATTACCAACAGCCCCGGTGAATACCAATACCTCGGGGCGGAGGTGGCGGCAGATATCCGTCCGGGGTGCGGCCCTCTTTCGGGAATTCATACCGCCCTGAGCCTGAGCCCTACAGAATACGTGCTGGTTGTATCGTGTGACCTGCCGCTGCTTACTGCTGATAGTCTAAGGCCCCTGCTTTCAGAATATCCGGGCTTTGACATAACCATGTATAAACATACATTGTTTGAGCCCCTCTGTGCCATCTATCGCCGCACCTGTCTGCCGGCTCTGGAAGAGCTGATAGATCACGGAGAATACAGAATCATTGACCTGTTCCCTGCCCTCACTGCCAAAATCATCCGCGTTGAGAATACTGAAGCCTTTCAGAACATTAATACCCAGGAAGACTATGAGCGGGTATTGAAGAAAACTGAAAAAAGTTTATAGTTTATGGTTTGTCGTTTGTGGTTTCATATCTGTTTTTAACTACAAGCTATAAAACTGATTAATAGTGATGTGGTTCCGGATGAACCTCACGGATTAATGTGAGATCGAAAATATCTTTTTGGGCGAGAGGATGTTTTAGATAGCCCATCTGCTCCAGGGCAGGAACAAAGGCAAGGGTAGATTCAATATATTCATCCGGGAGGGAGGCGCAGTACTTGGGAGAAATAGAATAGGTTTTTATAATAAAATCACGGTCAATCACTTTCATCTGTTCTGCAAGCAGTTGTGCGGCATCCTCCGGTTTTTCTCTGATAACCGTGCATGCCTTTTCGTGGAGCTGTAAAAACCCCCTGAGCAGTTCTGTCTCCGCGATCAGTTCCTCCCGTATCACGATTCCGTAGCTGGGATTGAAATGCCAGAGACAGTGCGGCGGTATGATGGCATGCTGTCCATAAAACTGCCGGGCAACCGTTGCAAGCTGTGGCGTTCCCACCGCTGCATCAATTTCCCCCTCTTCGATTGCTGCAGGGATAAGATCTGCCCAGGCATAATTTTTCACCTCAACATCCTGCATGCGTAATTCCTTCAAGAGAAAGCGAATGATCACATCATGGATGGAGCCTGCTGCAGGTGACCCTATTTTCTTCCCTGCAAACTGGGCAAGCACCTGTCTGACACTGCTGTCATCGTCACCTGCAGAATAACTGGTGCGGGCAATCATGACGGTCCCTTCAACATGTCCGCCTCCGATACACCGGAGCGGCACACCGCGGTCTATGCCGATCATGGCGGGAGGCAGCCCGATGTACCCCAGGTCAATCTCACCTGCAGCGAACGCTTCTACCATGGCAGGGCCGGTGGCAAACAGGTGCCATGAACACGGTCTGTTTAATGAATCAAGCCAGCCCCGCTGCTTCAGTATATGGGAGGTATGATATATGGTTGAGAGGTAGCCGATGCGCAGCTGGTTCATTTTTTATCGAGGTCTTTTTTCAGGGTGGCAATAAATCCTTCTGCAGCTTTCACATCAATAAGGGGAGAAGGATCTTTAAGGGACTGTTCAAAGTGATCGAGCGCCTGCTGTTTCTGACCTTTTTCCATGTACAGGGTGGCAAGGTTATAGTGGGCAAGAGTGTAGTTTGGATCAATAGCAAGGGTATCCTGATATGCCTTGATGGAACGGTCGTACTCACCAAGCCTGAGATAGATAGTGCCGGTGTTGAATTGAGCATCTCTTAATTTAGGATTTACTTTTAATGCCTTCTGAAACAGCTCAAGCGCTCCTTTGTCATCCTGTCGTCTTAAAAAGAGCTGTCCGAGCAGGTTGTATGACTCAGCAACATTGGGGTCTAGGGCAAGAGCCTTTCTAAAATATGCTTCAGCCTGGTCGTAATTGTGCAGATAGTAATGGGCAAGACCAATATTATGGTAAATGAGCGGATTGTCAGGTTTCAGGCGCAGTGCCCTTTCATAAGCCTGAAGGGATTGTTCATGCTGTCCCTGTTTCTGGTAGATGTTTCCCTGCAGGACAAGGTTTTCTACGGTCTCCGTCCCCTGCCCCTGCAACAGAGGCTTGAGAACTTCTTGAGCCTTTTCATGCTGCCCGGTTTGCGTGTAGAGGCCGCTGAGCCACCGGCGCGTTTCTGACTGATCCGGCTTGATCTGCAGTGTTATTTCATATTCCTGTATTGCCTGCTCGACCTTCCCGCGCGCTCTATATAAATTGCCAAGATTAATATGGGGCTCGACATAGCCGGAGTTGATCGCAAACGCCTTTTTATAATTCTCCTCCGCCTTAGCATACTCTTTTTTAGAATAGTACACGATGCCCAGATCATTATAAGCCTGTTCAAAGTCGGGCCACAATTCTACCGCCTTCTTGAAATATGTCTCTGCCTCATCATAGTTGCCCAGCTGCAGATAGCAGTAACCGGTATTGAGAAGAGCAGTGGTATTGTAGGGATGTGCCCGGAATGTTTCCTTGTATTCCTCTAATGCAAGGGTATAGTTTCCCTTAACGGTGTAATTTCGCCCGAGGAAAGCCGAGATATTGGCATTATACAGGGAAAATATTTTAGCTTTTTTGGCTGCTTCAATGGACTCGTCTATTTTACCGATCTGGTCGTAGTTTAGTGATTCGACAAAATACTTATCAGATAGCAGAACATTGCTGTTATAATGAATCGAAGCACATAAAAAAGTGATGAGCACCAATGAGAGAAAAATCCGTACCGGCATCTGGAGACGAATTTTTAATGTCCAGACATTTGACGTGCTATATTCAAGGTACATGACTCCCATCAGTGCAAAAAAAGTAAAAAGATATGCCGGAGGAATTGCTCTTTCCCATGGAAAACAGAATGTTGCATTAATAAAAAATCCAACAACACCAAGACAGATGAAAAGGGCTCTTTTTTTCAGATATTCGTTTTGCCCCCTGAAATAAATATTCCAGAACATATAGAAAAAGGAAATAAACATCGACAGATAGGCACAGAAGCCGAAAATGCCCAATTCCACAAGCATCTGCAGATGGTCATTATGCAGTCTGGTGAGCTGGTGCTCGTCAGTAAACGACCAGTCGATGGCAACAGCCCGGTGATAGAGTGGATATACCATTTTGAAATTTTGCAGCCCGACTCCCCACCAGGGGTAATCTTTTACCATCTCCCAGGTATTTTTCCACCAGATCCATCTGAGCTGCGCTGTATCCCCCTTGAGTGAATCTGCCATTGTGCCAAAAAGCTTTGTAAAGGGTGCTTCATTGCTTGGGGCAAAGATTTTTACCGACAGAAACAGAGCAAGAATTATGGTAACCGCCAGAACAAGGCATATTCCTGCAATCCGTTTATTTTTTTGTATGCGAAGGAACGAAGGTAAGCGCCTGATATACACCAAACCCAGTATGATAAAAATTACCATTACTGCAAGGATCCCGGATCGGGTTCTGTTGAGAAAAATGAGATAGAAGAGGGTGAGGACGATGCTTGCAGCGCTCACGAGTTTTTTCCAGATAGCCCGGGAGAGGATGAAGGCGCCAACACTCAACGGTACCGTCATGGAAATGAAATGGGCCACCATGTTTTTATTTGAAAACGTGCTTGAAGGAGACACAATCTGGAAAAGCTGCGAAATTGCTTTTGGTAGAAATGGTATATAATAAGGAAAGTCAGCGGTTCTTGAGAATAGCGGCAACCTGACCGGGAGGAGGGAAATTTCAATACCGCGTGAAAAGTCAAAAAAATACTGTAAGATGCCTATCACTGAAACAGCCATGACGCTGAGCGTGCCCATGAAAAGATAGCGCTCTATATTTTTTGCATCTTTTACTGTATTGAGAAGAAAGAAAAAAAGGATGATAGAAGCGCCATAATGGATAAGATGAAGCGAAGCCTGAGTCACATTTATTGCCTGTAACAGGGACAACCAGCAGAATCCATAAAACAGCACGACCGCGATATCAAGGGGGGTTATCTTCCATATAACGGGCTGACCTTTTTGCCTGTTCCAGATTCTTATAAGGGCAAAGATGACGATCCAGAACTGGAGGAAAGCCATTTTCGGAACATTTTCAAACTCCCCCGCACTTCCATGAAACACCAGAGGGGAAATGCCCAGCAGCAGTAATGGCCCCCAATCCAAAATACCACCAATTACTTTCGGCATTATCGGTGCAGTCTGTTTTATTGAAGCAGACTTTTGTGCCTTGGTGCTGCCAGGAGATATTTTAGAAGGTATCGATTTCTTCTTTGGTGCTTTTTTCATGCGCTTCTGTCCTGCGGGTCAACTAACGATTCATGTGCGATAAAAGCATTGTTCCGGTTGAACGGGCGTTCCAGCGAGGCTGTTTGATCATAGTGCGAGCACTTCATCATAGAGGGTTCTCGTCGCCTGCACCATACGCTCTACAGAAAAGAGCTTCTCGCAGCGCCCTCTCCCTTTTTCACCCATTTGTTTTATCATCAAGGGGTTGCTGGCAAGAGTGAGAATTTTATCGGCTAAGGCATCCACATTTTTGGGCGAAACCAATAAGCCCGTTACCGTATCTTCTACTATTTCCGGCAGCGCACTACTGTGTGTAGCAATCACTGGTTTTCCCACTGCCATGGCCTCAAGTACTGAGAGCCCGAATCCTTCCCACAGGGAGGGGTGAACAAATATATCAATGGCATTGAGGATTTCATAAATATCTGACCGGTAGCCGGTAAAAATAGTCAGGTGCTCGATATGCTGGTTTTGCACCTGGCGTTTCAGGTCATCCTCCAGCTCCCCATTCCCCACAATAAGCAGGCGGAGACGGTTATTTTTTGTAATAGCCCTGGCAAAAGCCTCTATGAGATAGCGATGCCCTTTTTGCTCAGTAAGCCGGGCGACAATTCCCAGCACGGTCTCTCCACTTCTAAATCCAAGTTCAGCGCGCAGCGATTCCCGATCACGGGAAACCTTCGGAGGTGCTACTCCATAGTAAATGGTGCACATCTTTTCATGGGGGATCTTCTCCACCGCATGGGCAAACTGACGAATCCAGGCTGATATGGTTATAATCCTGGCCGTGTATGTGCTGAGCACATGGTGCACCAGTTTAAAAAATCCCCGCTGGCGGAAATCATCATCATTATGTTTAGTGGAAACGATATGTTTTATACCTGCAAGCTTTGCTGCGATTATACCATACAGATCGCCGTGCACCAAATGCGTGTGAACCAGAGAAGGTTTTGCCTTAAACAGAAAAAGCACTATCTGCCAGAAGCAGACAGGGTCAACATCATGGCGAATCGTAACGGTGTGGACCATAATACCATTTTTTTCAAGCAGGGCGAGATATTCTGATACCGGGTTGTGGTTCTCGATAAGCAGCAAAAAAATTATCTGCCATGACGTGCTGTTCAACTGCGGAAGCAGGGTCAGCAGATGCTTCTCCATCCCGTGGATACCAGTTACCTTGGCTATATGAACGATCTTTTTCCTGCTTCCCGCAGTTTCCATCTCGGAACCCTATACTTCTATCCCCCTGCCTGAAAGCAGGTCGTCATAAAGCGCTTCAATTTTACGTATCATATCATTGAGCGAGAATTCCCTCAGTGCTGTTTGGCGGCCTCTGAGCCCCATGTCTTTTCTGAGGGTGCTATCGTTAAGCAGTTGAATTACCCTCTCTGCCATGATTGAAACATTGTGAGGAGGGATCAGAAAGCCGTTGACCCCATCCTGAATCACCTCTGCAGAACCATCCACATTATTGGCGACTACCGGCACACCCGCAGCCATGGCCTGGGGAATAACCCGGGGGAGTCCTTCCCAGAGTGAGGTCAAAGTAAAGACGTCCATGCAGCTGAGCAGTTCAGGTATGTCAGTGCGTAGTCCGAGGATGAACATATCCTGTTCGAGGTTGAGCCGGGCAATGAGTGCTTCGGTTTGCGCTCGCAAAGCCCCGTCCCCGACAAAGAGAAATTTGCATTCCGGAACCGCCTGTTTTACCAAAGCCGCCATTCTGACAAAGTCCACAGGATTTTTTTGCTGTGAAAGCCGGCTCACCGTTCCCACCACCGGACGCTGGAGAGGAATGCCCAGTTCCTTTTTCAATGAGGCCGGGTCAACAGAAGGAGCACAGAATTCATCAACATTGATGCAGCTGTGGATAACCGTGTATTTTTTTTCAGTTCCTATCCTGTCTTTTAACCCCATCTGCATTGTCAGGTTTGATACGGCAATGAGCATATCGGTGAATGGCGCAGCTTTTTTTTCAAGAAAGACGTACAGCTGCCGGACAAAAGATTTTTGATATGAATGGTGTCCCCAGCCATGCACGGTATGGATTATTACCGGTACCCCCGCCATCCGTGCTGCCCACCTGCCCAGGATGCCAGCCTTTGAGCTGTGCGTGTGAACAATATGGGGTTTTTCTTTTTTAAAAAAGTTTGCCAGCTTCTGTAAGGCTATGAGATCTTTTACCGGATGCACTTCCCTCACCAGTTCCGGGATGATAGTGAGGGGTATTCCCCTTTTCCGCACCTCGGATATAATTTCCCCTTCCGGCCCTGTCTGCGGCCCTGAGATGATCTGCGCAGCAAACCTGTTGCGATTCAAACAGGTGCACGTCTCCATGGTGTTTTGCTGCGCGCCACCGATTATGAGTCTGGTGATGGGATGGATGACTTTAATCTTTGCCATAGGTGCAGAAAAAGCGTATCAGGGTAGTTGCTATAAAAACTGGCCGGGATTAGATTCCCGACCGTAGTTTTTAATAATATATTATTTTGCTGACCCTGTCTATATTAACCTTCTGCAGGGTAATCGAGATGTCATTAACGTTGACATTCCACCATGGCAAATCTATAATCGCAGAAATTATTTAATTCCTGTATTCCTAAAGGTTAGCAGTAATAGAATCTGAACAACACTTACCGTGTTACCTCCACAGTCAAAAGACGTTCTTGCGTACCATATATGAAAGCAGATACGTGCCCGGTTTGCACGAGCGTTCATCATGTAAAAATAGCAGAAGAAACATACTCTGAAGAGCTGTTTGAGATTTCCCGGTGCTCGAACTGTACGGTTTTGTCATCCGAAAGCGAGTTCTCTATCAATAGAATTTTCCCTGGGTTAAAGATAAGAATTTTGTTGAATCAATGGAAGCTTATGTTCGGTTCGGCGCGCACAGTATTAAAAGTGCTCTGGGTTCAAGCGTCAAAGCCCAGCGGCTTTTAAAACTTGGCTTTATCTTAATTTGTAAGCTGCGCTGGAAGTTGAGATTTTTTATTGGCCAATTGAGTTTAAGCTGGCCAAAAAATTTGTCACTAAATAAATTATATGAAAAAAAATAACCAGGAATTAGAAAAGATTATTTTAGAAAAAGGTCTGGGCGACCTTCAGGAAAAAGAGAGGATATACAGGAAGTTTTTCAAGGATTGGCAAGACAAAAACGAATATATTTACAGAAGATTTGGTTTAGGTTTTAATACCAGGATTCTGGATATTGGTTGCGGTTATGGACACAATCTCATACATTTTGCGCAGGATTCGGTTGGTATAGAGGCAAACATCAAGGAGGCCGAATTTGCCAAGTCATTGGGATTAAATGTGGTGAACATTAATGTTGAAGATGATTTAAAATTAATTGACGGACAATTTG
>CAIYCZ010000229.1 GCA_903924805.1 uncultured delta proteobacterium
ATTCTGTCAATTTTCGACCAATGGATAAGCAAACTTATTGAAGACTCAAAGAATGTCGAGCCATCCGGGTTTAAAAGGAAGTTGATCTTATTTTACAGCTTCCTCTCGGGAATGAACGAGGCCATTGAAAAATATAAAGGTAAAAAGGATGCGCTGCTATCCATCATGCATGAGATTCAAAAAAAACAGGGCGTCATCTCAGACCAGGCTGCCCGCTACCTGAGCCAGAAGCTGGATATTCCGGTGAGTCAGGTTTTCGGGGCTGCAAGCTTCTACAAGGCATTCACTCTTGATAAGAAGGGAAAGCATCATATTAAGGTGTGTGTCGGCACCGCGTGTTACCTGCACAACAGTGAAAAGATATTTGAACGCCTTGGCAGAGAACTGAATATTGCCGGAGAAGGAACCTCAGAGAATCAGGAGTTTTCCCTGGAAAAGGTCAGGTGTATGGGGTGCTGCAATGCAGGGCCGGCCGTAACCATTGATGATCAGGCACATGAAACGGCAAGCAGTGACAACCCCTCCACGCATGAAATCTATGGTGATATGACTCACAGCAAAGCCATGAACATTATTAAAAAATATAGGGAAGAGAAATGAGAATACGCACAAAGGCTGAGTTGGAGAAAGTAAAACAGGAAGGACGCCGGCTGCTGCACCCGGCAACCATAAAAATTATGGTGGGGACAGCCACCTGCTGTCTTGCAAAGGGAGCGGGTAAGGTCATAAAAGCACTGGAGCGTGAGTGCGCTGAAAAAAAACTTGACTGTACGATAGTGCCGGTCGGATGCATCGGGCTCTGTCACAAAGAGCCGACCGTTGAGGTAATACAGCCCGGTAACCCGCGCATCGCCTACGGGCCGGTCACCCCGGAAGACGTGCCCGAGCTTATAAGCGCGATCGCAGCCGGCGGCGTGGATACGAAGCGGGCTCTTTTCAGGACTGACCGGGAATATGCGCTCCTCGACGGCGAGGCGTACAGCTATGTGAGCGGGGCCATACCTGATGCATATAAAGACATTCCTGAACACGGAGAATTCCCGTTTTATAAAAAGCAGTTGAAGATATGCCTCCGCAACGCAGGCACCATTAACCCTGAAAGCATTGAAGAGTATATCGGGATGGGCGGCTACGCTTCACTTCTGAAAGTAGTAACGCAGATGAGCCCGCAGCAGGTAATTGATGAAGTTACCAGATCAGAGATGCGGGGACGGGGAGGCGGAGGCTTCTCCACCGGCAGGAAGTGGTCATCGTGCCGGAATGCTCCCGGCGGCCAGCGCTACGTGCTGTGTAATGTGAGCGAAGGGGACCCGGGCATTGGCATGCATAAAAGCCTTCTTGAAAGTGATCCCCACACCGTGCTTGAGGGTCTGATTATCGGTGGTTATGCCATCGGCGCACAGCAGGGCTACATCTATGTAACCAGCGGTTACAGCCTGGGGCTCAGTCGTATCCAGAAAGCTGTCGAGCAGGCTGAGGCATGTGGCCTTTTGGGCAAAAACATCCTGGGCTCTGGCTTTGATTTTACGGTGACGGTAAAAGAAGGCGGCGGCGCCTATGTGTGTGGAGAATCTACCGCACTCATGGCAGGACTTGAGGGCAGGGTTGGTGAGCCGCGGCCCAAATACATTCACACAGCGGTTAAAGGACTCTGGGACAGCCCCAGCAACTTGAATAACGTTGAGACCTGGGCAAACATCCCGGTTATTATTGGTAAAGGTGCAGAGTGGTTCTCGCAAATCGGCACTAAAGGGAGCAAGGGTACCAAGGTGATCGGTATCAGCGGCAGTGTTAAAAACCCCTGTCTGGTTGAAGTCCCCATGGGCACGCAGTTTAAAGATATTCTCCAGGACCTGGGGGGAGGGCTTCCGGCAAAGAGGAAGCTCAAGGCATTTCAGACCGGAGGCCCTTCCGGCGGAGTAATACCGGCGCGTATGCTCAGCCTGAAACTTGATTATGAAGAGATGCAACAAGCAGGCACCAATCTGGGCTCAGGCGGTTTTATTGCCATTGATGAGCAGGCCTGCATGGTGGACCTGGCGCGCTATTTTGCCCAGTTCCTCGAAGAGGAATCATGCGGGAAATGTGTTCCCTGCAGAGAAGGGGTGAAGCGGCTGCGCCAGCTTATCAACTACTTCGCTATGGGTATTGGCACTGACGAACATCTCGTCCTGATACAGGAACTTGCCTCTGCCATGGAAGGAGCATCGCTGTGCGACCTGGGCAGAACAGCTCCCAATGTGGTGCTCTATGCACTGAAGTATTTTAAGAAAGAATTTGAAGCGCATATGCGCGGGGAATGTCCGGCAGGGGTGTGTAACGACCTGATCCTCTATTCAATTGATATGAATACCTGTACAGCCTGCGGAGCATGCATACGGGCATGCCCGGTTCAGGCCATCAGTGGTGAACCGGGGAAACCCCCAAGTATTGATATGAAAAAATGCATCAAGTGTGGTGCGTGCAAAGAAGTGTGTGAGGTAGATGCAATAAAAACATAGGGATAGGGAATTTTATTCGCCGCAGAGAAAAGTTATGGTTTGTACCGTGCAAGCCAGCAGTCTTTAATAATTACAGCATAGGGATGGGAACATGCTAAAGCTAACAATTGATGGAAAAGAGCTGACAGCCGCTGAGGGGTCCACCATTCTGCAGGTGGCCAGAAATAACCGCATAGACATACCGACCTTCTGCAACCATGAGGCACTTGAGCCCTGGGGGGCATGCCGGCTGTGCATCGTAGAAGTGGTGGAAGACGGCCGTTCGCGGCTGGTTACCTCCTGCAACTTCCCGGTAAAAAATGGGTTGAAAGTTACTACAAAAAACAAATCAATAGATGCCACTCGGAAAATGATTGTTGAACTGCTTCTCGCCCGCTGTCCTAATGCCAGGGCAGTGCGGGATATGGCGGAAAAACTGGGTGTCAGTGAGCCGCGGTTTACGATTGAGAATGAGTCTTGTATCCTCTGCGGGATGTGTGTCCGGGTGTGCCGGGAAATAGTCGGGGCACAGGCAATAACCTTTGCCTACCGGGGAAGTAAAAAACAGGTTGCCAGCCCGTTTCTCACCCGTTCCGCTGACTGCATTGGCTGCGGGGCCTGTGTGTACGTGTGCCCCACGCAGTGTATTGGCATGGATGATGTGGCCGGGGCACAGGATATCTATGCTGACGGGGCGGAAACAGCGGACTATGCGCGGGTGATGAAAAACTGGCGGACGCGGCTTCCGCTGAAAGTCTGCACGGTGTGCGGGAATCCCATTGCTCCGGAATTTCAGTTGCAGGTCCTGGCAAAGAGGGTCGGCCTTTCCCCAGAGCGCCTTGACCTCTGTCAGACGTGTAAGGAATAACACGCAAGGAGGCGAGCATTGATTTATATAGATACGCAAAAGTGTACCGGGTGCTGCGGATGCGTTGACCTTTGTCCAGCAGCGGCAATTGAGATGGACCATGATGTGGTTGCTATCAATCAGGATGTATGTATGGGGTGTGAAATCTGCACCAAGGTATGTCCGATGCGGGCACCGCAGATCATAGTATAAAAATAGAACCACAGAGAAAGGCCCTGTGTTCTCGTAAAGACTTCTCTGTGTTCTGGTTTAGCATTTGGGGAGAGTGTCTATGAAAAAGAGTTATGATGTTGTGGTAGTGGGCGCCGGCCCGTGCGGTGCCATGGCCGCTAAAATTGCTGCCGAGAACGGGCTGGAAGTTGCCATGCTGGAACGAAAGACCGATATTTCCTTTATCAGGAGATGCTGTACCGGCTGTCTGGGACTGAAAGATGAATTCATGGGTGACATTCAGCAGTTTGATGACAAGACCAAACGGCTCATATTCCCCCGCTGGGGCTTTTCCGTTAAATATGATGGACCATACCAGAACATTTACGGATTTCATTTGGTAAGCCCGCTGGGAAGCAGGGTGAAACTGGGGGATGTGAACCAGGGAAAAGCCATAGGTAATGATGCCCGGGTTGCGGTCATGGTGGACAAGGGCCTTTTTATCAAGGGCATTGTTGATGACTGCCTGGCTAACGGGGTAAAAGCGTATTTTAACACCAATGTAGTTGATGCCTGGAACGAGCCTGAGGGCGTGGTGGTTGCTGACAGCAAGGGTAACTACTACCGGGGCAAGTTTGTTATTGCTGCAGACGGGGTTAATTCCCGGCTGGTGCGCAGGCTTGGCCTCAATCAGGGACGAAAGTGGCTCGGCACCTATAAAGACCGGGCGTGGGATTTTGAAGGGATGGAATTTGATGAGATGGAGGCGCTTATCTTTTGCATGGGATGGGAATGCAGTATTTCTCTTGCACCGCACGTTGATAAAAGATTGTACCATGTGGCTGCAGCAAGTTATGAATGGCGTGTTGACCTTGAGGCGGGCATGCAGGAGTATCTCAACTCAAAAACGTTCTCGCCGTGGTTTAAAAATGCCCGCGAGACCGGCCACCGCACC
>CAIYCZ010000230.1 GCA_903924805.1 uncultured delta proteobacterium
CACGCCTTCACCGGTACCATTGAGAAATGCAGACGAGACAAATCCCGTGCCGGGATGCAGCTCACCGGTAAACGATATAAAACCGGCTTCCTTCTCTCTCTTCTGTTTTGCAGATAATGATATTTTAAATGAGTCAGCCCGCGGAACTTTGGTGAGCATGAGATTAAGATTTTCAAAATATGATTCAACGCCATACTGCTCGTCGCGGAATTGCAGAGAGCCATCATAAATGAAACATTTTTTTAAAGTTATGGAAAAACGATATTCCTTGATAGTGGTAGCAACAGTGCTCGTATCGCTTAGTTGCGGAGGCAGCGGGGTAAGGCATGCACCGTCCTTCATCCTGACCAGGAACAGGCGTGGTTTATCAACTATTATGGCTGAAACAGCAATTTCTTTTTTAAGCAGGGGGAGAAGTTTGCATAAAACATACACCTTCTCGCTTTCAAGAAGAGTCGTATTGGTGGCGGTATGGGTTATCTGGAGGTTTTTCAGAGTTACGCCCAGTCCCCGCAAGAGATTCCATTCGATATCACCAATTGCAATACGGTAGCCTATTTTATCCTCAATAGGTTTTAAAGCCTGGGCAGCGTAATATTGTATGTCTTTAAAAATATAGTACAGCCCTGCTGCTGCACCCATGCAGACAATAAGCACGCCCGCGACAACACTGATAATAATATTTTTTACTTTCATACTCTAAACGAGGTACGTATAAAACCTTTGGCAGTATAGCCGATTAATCAGGTTAAAACAAAACCGTTTCCAAAAGCTGACAGCTATTAAAAAACATGATTGATTTAGTAGCGCAGGACGTTTATAACATAATATAAACGGCAAATAAAGTATTTAGGATCTATTGCATCCGGCCGCTGAAAAGGAGATTTTTATATGGAACACACACTCTTAACTGCAAGGGAAATGGTACTGTCACGTGAGGGCATACCGTATCATCTTATCTGTCATCTGATGGAGGGAAGCTATGAACGGGGACATACCTACTGTGATGGCAATTTAGCATCAGGCAGGTACTTCGGGTCGGATGAAGATCTCGATGAAATAAACGGCCTGGAAAAAAGTCTGGGGAAGCTTACACCGGACAAGATGGATTTAAGAGTTATGGCAGATTTCTGCTGCATATGGCGCTATGACTATCCACAGCGTCTGTATGATATGTGTGCAGCAATAGGCGGTAACCAGCACACAGCATTCGGGCTGCACTATCAAATCAGCAGCAAAAGAAGGCAGGAGCTTATCGATTATGCCGAGGCCTTAAAATTATGGCTGTCTGATGGAGCGCAGAATGAAAAGCCATATTCTTCTCAAGGCTTTCAGAGTATTGTTAATAAAGTATTTCAGTACCTCGGCAAAAAGGACCCGCTCAAAAAACTGCTGGTTGAACGAACCTACTATGGACTTTCAAGCCGGGCACTTAACTGCTCGTTCTGGGGATATAATGCGCAGCAGACGGAAGTATCCCTGCACCCGTATACTGCACAGGATTTGCCGGGAAACTGGCATGAGAGGATGTCTGTACTGGAAAAGGCGATCAGGAAAGAAATGGGCCATCAGGCGCATGACTTTCTGTGTGACGTGGGCGGCTCTGCAGAGCCTGCATGCCATTTTAAGTTTGTCCGCCGCGTTGACATTCTGGTGAGCAGCATCGGCTGCCTGCGCTGGAGAGGGAACCTTCCCGCTAAAGATACATCAATAAGCGGCAGGCGGGCTATTACGGCATTGTACCTTGATGTGCTGGAAAAATACTGGAGAGGGAATAGCGCGGCACAGAACAGCAGGGCAGGGAAGGAGCAGGAAAAAGCCGGGAAAGAACTGTTCGGGTTGTTAGGGGAAGAGACCACGTTCAAGCGCTGGCTGGTTGCCTCGCTCTGGAAAAATATCAAAAACCAGACACAGTATCACGCCTTTCCCATGAAACGATGGGTTGAGTTTGTGAGGATCGGCGAAGACTATTTGCGGGGAAAGGCCAGCGGGAAGTAGCGGCAGAAGCATTATAACGCAGCCTGTTAACATCGCTATATGCGGGCACGCCGGAGACTATAGTTCCTCCTGTTCCTGCTTTTTGTCAGATTTAAACAGCCGGTCAAACAGCGATGGCTTCTTGGCAAAGGTGAGCAGGTCCTGGCTGACTTCAAGGTCACTGGTTAGGTGATGGATTATCTTATTCTCAGCAAATTGTTTAGCTACGCGTATGGCATTTTTTATGGCATAGGGAGAGGATCTGCCGTGACTGATGACGACGGGACCGGATACACCCAGCAGCAGCGCTCCTCCATACTCTGAATAGTCGAACCGTTTTTTGAAGTTGGAGAATGACTTTTTTGCCAGCAGATAGCCGAGTTTTGCTAACAGGCTGCTGCCTATTTCCTCTTTTAACGCTTTCGACAGACATTCAGCAGTTCCTTCAGCTACCTTAAGCAGGATGTTTCCGGTAAAACCGTCACACACGACAATATCGACAGTTCCCTTGAATACGTCCTTGCCCTCAATATACCCGATGTAGTTCAGACTGCTTTTGCGCAGCAAGTCATGGGCACCCCGGGTAATATCTGTGCCTTTTGATTCTTCCTCTCCGTTGCTCAGGACGCCAATCCGCGGTTTTGCACAGTTAAGCATATATGTGCTGAATACTGAGCCCATAATGGCGAACTGGGCAAGATGGTAGGGTTTACAGTTGTTATTGGCACCTGCATCAATCAGTATCACATTTCCCTGCAAGGTTGGCAGTATGGTGGCAATAGCCGGTCGGTCAATGCCTTTAATCCGTTTCAGGACAAACAGGGCTGCGGAAACCACAGCTCCTGAATTACCGGCGCTGACAAATGCATCCGCCTTTTTATCATTCAAGAGCTCCATGCCCACGCGGATTGAAGAATCCTTCTTTTTCCGCACCACATCAAGCGGGTTATCGCCCATGCCTATAACTTCAGATGCCTTACATAGTGTTAGCGGCAGCGATGAAATAGAGTGACGTTTCAATTCCCGTCTGATGATGTTTTCTCTGCCGGCCAGAATGACCTCGACATCGTATTCTCTGCAGGCATCTACGGCACCATCAACAACGGCCCGCGGTGCGAAGTCTCCACCCATTGCATCAACGGCAATTTTAATCCTTTTATGTATCATGCGGAACTACCCTGTGATTTGTTCTGAAAAATCTAACCACAGAGTACACCGTGTCGTGCAATTTTACGGGTAGCTCTGTGGTTGTATAAAATTATATAGCTATTTTCATACTATGTCAACATGGTTTCACTGTCTAAGATAGTGGGGGGGGCAAGCGCCTGAAAATATTTCTTGAGATGCTGTCTGTTATGGTATGCAGGTCGAGAGTTTTAAGTAAAAGGGGATTGATGGCAGCTGTCCACAAAAGAAAGGAGCGTAAAACCATAAAATAAAAGAGGCTGCCGTCACCTACATCTGGCAGCCTCTTTCAGGAGTAATCTATATCAATTAGAGCCCTGCCTTAAGACCAGGTGATGGTTTGAAGCCGACGGTCCTGCTTGCTTTAATCTTGATTTTTTCTTTAGTGCGCGGATTCACCCCGATGCGTGCTTTTCTTGACTTTACCGTAAAGACTCCAAAGCCAGGGAAAGCAAACCGTTTCTCTTTTTTGATAGATTTGCCAATAGTATCAAATGTTGCATCGACAATTGTCTCAAGAGCCTTTTTACTCACATCGACTTTGCAACCTTTTGATACAGCATCAATGAGTTCTGCCTTGGTCATGTTTCTCTCCTCTCTTTTTGTGGTTTATATGGTTGTTGCTGTTGCGCCAAATACTCTATTTTACAGCCTCTAATAGTATATCGCTATAACAATGTCAATAGAAAAATACACAAATAATCTGCGCTATCTTAAAAATAAACGAGCATGAAAAG
>CAIYCZ010000231.1 GCA_903924805.1 uncultured delta proteobacterium
GCGTAATGCCATAGGCAGTTCCTCCGATAACCCTTCTCACCAGATCAATCCCTGCGACAATATTTCCCCACTGATCATTGCCTCCCATCTGCAGCAGACAATTATAGGTCTGGTACAGGTGCAGAAAATCGTAGGCCTGGAGCAGCATGTAGTTAAACTCTATGAAATTTAGACCGGTCTCAAGCCGCATTTTGTAGGATTCACTGGCAATCATTCTGTTGACACTGAAATGCTTTCCAATGTCCCGCAGAAACTCTATATACTGCAGCGCCAGCAGCCAGTCAGCATTATTCAGCATGAGGGCGCCATCAGCATCAAAGCGCAGGTAACGGGAGAATTGTTTTTTTATCTTTTCTGCATTCCCGGCAATTTCTTCCCTGGATAGAATGCGCCTCATTTCATTTTTTCCGCTCGGATCGCCGATGAGAGCAGTCCCGCCTCCCAATAACACAAGGGGCCGGTGCCCGCATCGCTGCAGGTGCATTAATGACATGATGGGAAGCAGGTGTCCCACATGCAGGGCAGATGCGGTCGGATCAAAGCCAATATAGCAGGTGATGCGGTCAGAGAGAATCTGGCGCAGCGTTTCTTCGCCGGTAACCTGTTCTATAAATCCCCGCTCTTTCAGTATGTCGTATACATTTGCATTCATACAGACGGTCGGCACTCGTTACGCACACTATCCATATATAAGCTTTTTCTGAATCCGTTCAATAGAAGTGCTCTTCCCTGAACGTTCATCTATCTCAACCACCGCTCCCTGCAGCTGGAGGTTCCCTTCAGCCGTTTTGAAGGGAACCGGCATCAGGGTTAAGAACCTCTCCAGGGAATGCTCCTTTTTTATCCCGATGACAGAATCACAGGAGCCGGTCATGCCCAGATCGGTGATATAGGCAGTGCCCTGCGGGAGTATTTTTTCATCTGCGGTCTGAACATGGGTATGGGTTCCAAACACCCCGCTCACTCTGCCATCCAGGAACCAGCCCATGGAAATTTTTTCAGATGTCGCTTCAGCATGCATATCAACGATTATAGTATGCGTCTGACCGCTCAGAGCCTCTATCTCACGCAGTGCAGCCCTGAACGGGCAATCCAGACTTTCCATAAACACCCTGCCGGACAGATTTATAACGCCTATCTTCTGCTGTGCGCCATTTTCTATGACGGCACTGCCTCTTCCTGGCGTTTCAGAAGGGTAATTGGCCGGCCGCAGCAGACGGGGCTCTTTTCCAATAAATTTTATTATCCTCAGCCTGTCCCAGATATGGTTTCCGGATGTCAACAGATTGATGCCAGCATCAAGAAGCTCCACCGCTATAGTCCGGGTCAGCCCGAACCCACCTGCAGCATTTTCTGCATTGGCGATGGTAAAATCAACATGATATTCATTTTGTATGGCGTGGAGAAGCTCTGCTATCACCGTCCGTCCGGGATCTCCCACAATGTCGCCAATAAGTAAAATCCTCATACCCTATAATGGCCTTCAGTTACGTCGGCAGTGCATAGCCGCAGAAGAATCTCCTTCAGCCAGAAACCAGTCTATTTTGCAAATTCAACAGCCCGTGTTTCACGGATAACCGTAACCTTTATCTGTCCGGGATAGCTCAAGGACTCCTCGATCTTTTTAGCCACGTCTTTTGCTAATACCACCGAATCATCATCTGACACATCCTTGCTTTCCACCATAATGCGCACTTCCCGTCCGGCCTGCACCGCATATGATTTATTCACACCGGGAAAGGAGTTTGCAATCTGCTCGATATCCTGGAGATGTTTAACATAGGTAACGAGCATTTCTCTGCGGGCCCCGGGGCGTGCAGCAGAAAGCGCGTCTGCTGCCTGCACTAAAACGGCGAGCACGGTCTGCGGTTTTATATCGTCGTGATGTGCTGCTATTGCGTGCACAATCTCCTCTACTTCTCCGTACTTCTTGGCAAGGTCTGCTCCGATGACGGCGTGGGAACCTTCAATTTCATGATCCACCGCTTTGCCGATGTCATGCAGAAGCCCTGCCCGCTTTGCCGATTTCTCATTAATGCCCAGCTCCGCTGCCATCAAACCGCAGAAAAATGCCACCTCCAGCGAGTGCTGAAGGACGTTCTGGTCAAAGCTGGTGCGGTATTTCAGCCGCCCCAGCAGCCGTATCACTTCAGGATTCACGCGGTGGGAGCCGATATCAAACGTGGCCTGCTCACCGGCTTCGCGGATGGTGACTTCCATCTCCTGCTTGACCTTTTCCACGATCTCCTCGATGCGTGCCGGATGTATGCGGCCATCAGTGATAAGCCGCTCAAGAGAAATGCGCGCAATTTCTCTTCGCGTCGGGTCAAATGCTGATATCAGAATAGCCTCAGGCGTGTCGTCTATAATAAGATCAACACCCGTCAACGACTCAATGGTTCTGATGTTTCGCCCTTCGCGGCCGATAATTCTGCCCTTCATCTCATCATTGGGCAGCGCCACCACCGAGACTGTTCTCTCCGCAACATACTCAGCGCTGTACCGCTGTATTGACGACGCTATAATATTGCGTGCAATCTTATCAGCGTTTTCCTTTGTTTCTTCTTCAATTTTCCTGATCGTGCGTGCTGCTTCATGCTTCGCTTCATTTTCAAGGCTCTGCATTAAAATACGCTTTGCCTCTTCAGAAGTCATTCCGGATATTTTTTCCATGAGCTTTTTCTGCTCTTCAAGGGCATGGGTATATTTTCCCTCCATTTCCCTTACCTGCTTTTCCTGATGTTCCAGAGCCTTCTCGCGGCGGGACAGCACACCCTCTTTTTGGTCAATGAGATCGACTCTCTTCTCAAGGTTTTCTTCCTTCTGTGCTAAGCGTTTTTCAACCTTCTGCAGTTCCTGCCGTTTATTTCTGGTCTCCCGTTCAAAGTCTGCTTTTGCACGATAGAGGTCTTCCTTGGACTGTAACTGGGCTTCTTTTTTAATATTTTCTGCCTCTTTTACAGCCTCTGATAGTATCTTTTTTGAATTTTCCTCAGCACTGCCGATTTTACTTTCTGCAAATCTTTTTCGTGCAAAAAAACCGATCAGTGCACCCAGTAAAAGACCTGCTGCTATAGACAAAGATAACAAAACTGTTTCCTGCACAGCAAAATCACCCCTTCCTTGAAATAGTCTTAAAAAGTTTCTGATTAATCATGTTAACAACGTTACTAGTTAAGGGGATAGTAGAGTGTAATTCAGTTACGGGGAGTTATGTGAGAAGCCGCCTTTGGGGATACGCTACTGCTGTAGTGATCGTATAGTATGCGAAAAAGCTTTGGGGATTTTGGATAGGGTTTGTAAAGAGTTTGTTATTTACCGTTTATGTAGGTACC
>CAIYCZ010000232.1 GCA_903924805.1 uncultured delta proteobacterium
CCACGCCGCTGACGCATGCGATCAATGAGGCCTACGCGTATTGCTGCATCGGTATGCTGGCGCGTATATCCTCCAAGTGCATAAACGCTCATAAACGGAAAAATCCACGCATCGAGGCGCGCAGACCAGTTCAGTTCCCTGCTCTTCACTTTGATCTTTGCGAGTCCATCTGCTGGAATTGTGAATCCCGCGATAGCAGCATTTGCATTGCTCGCCTTGATATCCCGCTTTCCGGAATAGAAACCTGATGTTACACCGATGGCATACGGAAGCTTATAGCCTCTTTTCTCAGCCCCGGGCCCGAAAAAGGGCAAAAGCGATTGCCATTTATGTTCAAGGTCTGGCTGCGCCGTGCTGGCATCGGTGGAAACAGAACTGTTCACGGGTACTGGATTTTGTGCATCACGTGTGTCTGCCTTCTTTTCATTCATGCTGCTCATGCGCCGGTTCCGCAATTGCATGCGTTCTTTTTTACTGTCCGCAGGCAGCAGCACATCAACTGAGTTACTATCACTATTCACTGCCCCGGGCTCCTGAGCTGCTGGCAGGGGATGTGGCCATATCGCTTCACCTCCTGCTGCCACTGCCAGGCAGGGCGAGAGTACCAATAAAAAAAATATAACGTTAAACCGTTTACCCCCGAATGCTCGGGCTCTCACGGACCTTTCGCTGTGCACTAATTACCCTCCCTGATAAAAACTGTTGCTGACCCGAACATTCAAGCCGGTGCGGTACTTATTTAATCCGCAAATCAATCCGGCTGTTCTTCACGTTCTCTTTTTTCTCTGGCGTCAGTCCTGGTGGTTCAACAAGGGCAGAAGGGTCACCTCTTCAATTGTCAATTAAAATTATTTATTTTTGAATTGAACATCAGAATAAAAAACCTCTACCATCCACACAGGCTGACAGAGGTTCGTTTCAATACATCTCATATTTGATCGTTCACATAACCTCCAGACACAGGATAAACCCTCCGAAGATATAAAAATTATACTTTAGCCGCTGAAAGGCAGTCAATTAAAATTTTTAAAAGTTTGGACAGGAAAGTAGTGATTGAAAAATTTGAGGGTAAAGATGAGTTTACCTCTAATGTATACTAACAGAAGAATTTACCACTCGTTATTTCCCGGCTGAATCTCAACTCCCAACTGACTCATCTCTTTTCGATGATTAAGGTCATTTCTTATTTTGATAATGGTTTCTTTTAATGCAGGGCTGGCCTTACTGCTGAATGCATCAAGCACAGCATTGATCTCTCTCAGCATCTCCTTGCGAACAACTATTTTTTCACCTTTCAGTAATAACCCGATTGAGGGCCAGAGGCTATTAATAAGTTTTTCAGATCCGAACTCTATTTTTTTATCCGCAAGCATGATGGAGGTTAGCTCACCAGAATGTTTATGGAAAAGACGCGCATATTCTTTACCGGCAGCGCTTTTGACCATTATGTGATCTCTGAGATTTCTTAACGTATTAGTTTTTAAAGAATCGTTCCCAAAAAGTGTAACAATCGGGCATTGAGGTGCCTGGTTTTGCTGAAAATAACTGCCGCCAATCCCTCCGATGCTGCTCACTCCGCCAGCAGACAGGTCAATTTCTTGTGGTGGTGAGTGAAAAATCCACACCTGACTTGCGTACAGATGTGTTACGATAACTCCCCCATCATCGGTAGATGAGATAGCGTATTGCATATAGTCATTTATACCGATATCGGGAATGTCTTCGGTAATATTCCTCTGGCTGGTTAGAACACCGGATGAATCAAAATAAAACAGATGAGTATCAATGTTGCTTCCATCGGTATTCCCAATACCGACAAACCCGCCGCTGGAAAGTCCTGCAAGCATATATACCGTGATATGATATGGGGCGATATCAACTTTATTGACCAGGTTGAGGTTGTCATCATAAAAATAAAGATACGGTGTAAATCCCGGCCCGCCTGCATCAGCAGTGCCCAGTTCAGGAAGCGCTACAAATTCGCCCCCGGTCAGTCCAGCAATATCTCCCATTAACGTAAAAGTAGTGCTCCATCCATTCGGGTCAGTCCATGCATTGGTTGATTTAATAGGAACCCCGGAAGCACTGTACAAATAAATATCGCCGGTGTCCTTATTGTTAACCACAAAATTGCCATTCTCCAACCCTGAATAATAGGGGCCTGGACCCACCGGGAGACCCGTAAACACACCCCGCAAAGCACCGCTTGAGTCCACATGACAGATTTTCCAGGTATTATTGCCGAGCCCTTTTAAAAGCCAGCCGCTGGTGCCTGCATCGCGGATAAAATACAGGTTCCCTAATTTACTGAAATCTGTTTTATTGATCAGGTTTCCATCCAGATCAAAAATGAAAACTTCTTTTGTTTCCTGGTCTGCGACAATAAACCGGCTGCCGCTGTCGCACACATCACCGTACCCGTCGCCATCGCTGTCTTCCTGGCCGGGATTAAATACCGAAGGGCAGTTGTCAGCATCATCATTTAACCCGTCGCCATCAGCATCTTCGCAGGCATTTCCCATGCCGTCAAAATCAAAATCAAACTGATCGGGATTATATACAGCCGGGCAATTATCACAGGCATCTCCCACACCGTCGCCATCAGCATCAGTCTGGTCAGGATTGGGAGTGTATGCACAGTTGTCAGTTTCATTGGGAATGCCATCATTGTCAGAATCATCGCTGTAATGATAGATGATGCCATC
>CAIYCZ010000233.1 GCA_903924805.1 uncultured delta proteobacterium
CGCCCGCTCATGCACCAGCACCACATCCACATCGCCATTTTTACCAAGGACAATTGCTTTGCCGCTGCCAACAGCTATCACATCAACTTTGACATTAAACAGCTTCTCAAAGGGCGGCAGCAGCACTGCAAGCAGGCCTGAGTTTTCCGTGCTGGTGGTGGTGGAGAGCTTCAGCCGCTCCTGGGCAGAACCAGTCAGGGGGATAACTAATAGCAGCATCAGCAATAATACAACGGTGCATCTTTTTTTTGTCATGATAGAGCTCCTTTCCATCTCAATGAAAGATTTTCAGATAATAGCATACCCAAAGATAAGCCAAACACCATCAAACTCATAATTTATATAGGCTAAACCGACTGCACCCAGGAAGTCAGATACTACGGCACCGCTTAAAATTAAGAAAAGGTCATTTGTTTCACCGTAATTGTTTTTACTGTAATCGGGTGCTGAAAAAATGGCTGCAAAGACATTTCCTGTGGGTACATAGATTCCAAATCCATCATAGGCATCAATGAGTAAATTGAAATTTTCCTTAAATGAGATTGTTGCTGATGCTTTATCTGCATTTTCACCATAGATAAAAATTTTGAAATTTCTTCCCATCAGGACATTCTCATTCACCCCGTCTGCAAAAACGGTTAGCGGTATCATAAAAATGAGCAGGGTGAAGGAAATGGTTGCCAATCGGGTAACGGTGTTAGGTGTTTTCATGGTAATCTCTCCGCTTCGTCAAGAGTAAGGGGGCTCACATGAGCACCACGCCGTAAAACTATTCTGTACCGTTTATTGAAAACGCTCTTGTAAGGGTCCCGTCTTTCAGCTCTTTCTCAACCCGGCTCATTGCAGCCCGCAGCCCGGGACTCGCTACCGGCTTTAGCGCTGTTATCAAGGCATCAATTGTTTTCATCTGCGCGGGGCTGGTTTTAAGAGGCCTTCCCCGGAGGCTGCTCTGGATAGATGGAATCACAGCGGTTAATGCTTCCATTAGCTTCTGCCGTATGCAGGGAGAGCCAAGTATGAGCGAGGTCATTTCTCCTGCATGGGCATAGTACAGCTTGATGTACTGTTTCCCGGTTGCGTTCTGCGCAAGCACCGTGTCTCGATACGAACGCAGCAGGGAAAGCAATTCCTGATTTGAGCCGGCAGCAGATTCAACCGGGCAGGTCGTACCGCCACCAGGAGTTAAGGTGAAATCGACAAGCGCGGTTTCATCTTTAGCTATTATGACGCTGTGCGTCTGAGACTGGTAACCACTTGCCGACACGGTCACATAATAGCTGCCGGCCACAATACCGGGGATGGAAAAGGTCCCCGCTGCGTCAGTGCGTGATGAGTAGCCGCCCTTATCGGTAGTAACAGAGGCTTTTTCAATGGGGCTCTGGGCCGGGGCATCTTTTACGGTTCCGGAGATAATGCCATTGGCAAGGTTTCCATAGATAACTATCTGCTTCTGATCCACATAGTCCCAGCCGCCTTCGTTCCAGTTAAAGTCTGCCGTGCCCTCTGGCAGCGGCTCAATCCTGATTGCGACAACGGCTCTCTCTGAGAAGCCGGCGTTGTGGTCAGCGTTTTTATCATAGGGCCAGACAACATTCTGGGTGGCTGCGGTTGAAATCTGGTCAGGCGGGCCGGGAATCATCTGCGGAACAACGGTTCTGAATGGGCCCTCGCTGTCAAGAGCTAATTTGTTCTCGTCATCAAGATAGCCCGGCACCAGCTCTGCGCCATCCCTGAAGTACGCAAGAATCAGTTTTAATCCCCCCGCAACCGTGATTTTGTCACCATAGTTTCTTCCCCTGCATGACGGCGCTGAATAGTCACACCACCCGCCGTATGCTTTATCTGCTTCCGTGTCATAGTAAAATACTGTCCCGGGGTAGGTGCCTTTTACATAATAGGACTCTCCCCCCGAATTTAAATCATACACATAGGAAAAGCCATCCGGTGAAAATACTGCAACGCCGGTGGTTGTTGCTTCGTCCATACCGGTATCAATAAGAAGGTCATACAGGGGCGCACCTTCATACTCGGCATACCAGTCACCACTTCTATTGGTATTCATGAGGAGAAATTGCGTATGATGAGGAAAATTATTTTTTATCTCATCCAGACTGTACATTATGCGGGGAGCAGGAATCTTGCCTGGATTATCATCCGGGTCTCCCGGGAACGTAAGCGCATCAAGCTCCTGCCGGTTGGTGTAGGTATCGCCATCAGAATCCTTACCCTCTATGGAGGCACATGCACCAACACTTCTTCCTGCCTTTAAATAATCATTTCCATAGGGGTTTATGGTCTCTTTAATATCACCGGATGCGTCATAGCCATAGGTGTAATGGCACCACTGGCATGTTCCCAGCGTCCGGGTGTTCCCGGTACTATCAACATATTGGCCGCCCTGGTGGCACAGGGTGCAGCTATCAAGCTTTGATCCTGCAAGATCAGGATATGCTTCCTGGAACTTTGGCGAATCCGCCTCTCCCATGTGATAATAGGCGGCATGGGCTGTGCTGAAACAGACAATGAGACACAGAAACAGAACTATTGAAGATACCATCCTCATACGTAACCCCTTTTTACTGCTCATACCTTAGAATTCCAATTGAAACCGTGTGAACCAGGCATTTTCCCTATCATCATAGTAGCCGATTCCTTCGGGGCTGGTCCCATAATACAGCGGTTCGGTGAACCACGTCCGGCTGTAGTTCAAGGACAGACGCATCAGCTGGTTCAAATACCAGTTCAACGCCACGGTGAAGGAAGTGGCTCTCCTCACGCTTTCTCCCCGTTCAACAAGATACGAATATACCTTCTTCTCACCTGCAAACTGTTCATAGCGAAAGCCTATGCCAAGTGCTCCCCACTTCCTTGCGTTCGCGTCAAAGTTATATTTTGGTTTTATCCCCTCCAGAATACCGTCTTTCAGCGTTGGCTGTTCCCCGGTTACCATGCATAACATGCTCACGTACCAGGACCTGAGATTAAAATCGAACGGCTCGGTGTCGGTAAACTGAAGTTTTGTGTAATTACTTTTAAAGAACTCCCCCATGATTACCAGCGGCCCGTAAGCATAGGCCATTTCCAGGTTCATCCGGTGGAGCTTGTCTATATCCTCAAGGACATTAAACTTTGTCTGAGATTTCACGGAAAAAAACGTGGTGCGGGCGGGTGTCTTGATGTCAATAGTGAAATCTGACGTATCAAGGTCTGAGTATGAGAAGCTTCCGCCCAGCTGCAGCCCCTTGAGGAAAGAGGGGCCAAAATTTTTAAAGGGTATTAGGACAAGACGGCCGGTGGCCTGCCTGTCATTTTTCTGGCTCCTGCGGGTTGCGTCGGTGCCGTCGCCGTTAAATACCCCTGCACTGTACAGGAGAGAGTCTTTCAGGAGATTGCCATATACCATGAACCCCACATCACGGCTCGGGGTGAGGTAGAAGCCCATGGAGCGCTCCATGAAGACAAGGTTTTTATCAGCGATGAGCTGCTCGAGGCTGTAGGGTTCTTTGAACTGCCCGATCTGAAATTTGATATGGGGAAAATATTCATAATTCACATAGGCGTCTACCAGCCGGTTATTGCTGGCGCCTTCCAGCTCGCCTTCAAACTTGAAATTAAAATCCCTGAAGAGCCTGCCTGAGATGAAGAAGCGGGCCCTCCTGATATCAAAATCATTTTTGACCGGATAATGCGGCTCATACAGCATGAGGTCGGTCTGTATAAGCCCGCCAATTCTGATATCAAAACTTTTATCATTGGTGCGAAAATGGAGGCCGTCGTCATAGGTTGCCTTAACTTCCTTTGCCTCCTTCGCCTCCTGTTTTTTTGCAGTCTGTTGTTCTTCCTCATCCAGAGTCTGTTTGATGTCCCTTACCTGCAGTTCTGTCAAGGCCCCATTCTTTTTAAGGAAGTCTAATAATTTCTGGTCTGCAAGCGGACCGGCATAGACAAAAGGCGCAGAGAACAGAGCACAGAGAATAACAGAACAGAGCAGCAGCTTTTTCATGATGTTTTTCTTCAGGTAATTCGACACAGGAAGATCAAGACAGTCTTGCAAAAATAAAAAAAGCCAATACCCGTGTCTGGAGGTATTGGCTTGATTGTTCCTATCGTTCTCTCCTTTCCAAACACGGGAGGCAGTATCCTTTCGAATGCCGCCTTTTCGACCACCTTTCATTGCACGCATGCTTTAGAAAATGTGGCTCGGAGAGTTTCAATGTCTGGGTTAGCTATAAGCTATTCGAGATGATATGTCAATAAAAATGAAGAAAAGATAGCAGGGTGTCGTTGGTTTCTGTTCGCTGTGTTATTTGGGCTATAGTAAAAAGAAAAACGCACTAGTTGCCATGACTAACCTCCACAGCCTTTATAGCATCAATGGCAGAGCTCGTTATGCCGCCGGTATAGCCTGACCCTTCGCCTATGGGGTACAGATTTTTTACAGCGACGGATTCATATTTTTCGCTGCGTTTAATCCGTACCGGGCAGGACGTTCTTGTTTCTGCGCCTATTACTATCCCGTCATCTGAAACAAATAATGGGTACTCCTCTTTCCATGCAGTAAATGCGGTTACCAGCGCCTCGTATACAAATGCGGGTAAAATTTCATTCATGTTAACAGCCACGGCCCCCATCTTATACGAGTTTTTATTTAAATCCCCAGAGACCCTCCCGCTTAAAAAATCCACCAGATTCTGCGCAGGCGCTTTCCAG
>CAIYCZ010000234.1 GCA_903924805.1 uncultured delta proteobacterium
CTTAAGCTAACCCGCATTGTACCTTAAATAGTACTTCAATAAATCAAGCATACAATATGTTGTTAAAATACACAAATACATTTCCCCGTTCTTTATAAAGACGCGAGCATAATCGAGTAGGGGGAGGTAAGGTGATTACCCTTACCTCAGCCCTCTCACAGAACCGTACGTACGGACCTCGTATACGGCTCCTGTTTATTCTTCTCTCAACTAACTGAGACAGGAACATGCCTGCTCCTGCGTCCCTTTTCCGTGTTCAGCCTGTCGCGTTTCCGGTTCTTCTTCTGGGTCGGTTGCCTTCTATCCCTTGCGGGCAATGTACAACCCGATGTTCCAGGATACTCCGGTGAGCGGCCTAAATAAGCAGAGTGCCTGTCACAGCCTACCACTCATAAAGTGCCCCACCCCGTCGGGTGGCTTGTGCTCAACGCCCCAGTCTCAACCACGCTCAGGAACTTTCAAATAAACTTCCTCCCTTCGCAGCCAATGCGCGCTTTTGGCTTCGCACCGTCCCCCCAAACTATGCCGGGGGTCATCCCGGTTTTATCCTCCAGTCTGTTCCCAGCTTTCTCAGGCCGGGACTTCTTCACTACTACAGAGTCATCTGCCACCTTGCACCGCCTCGTTTGGCCTTGAGTCTCCTCTTGTGCCTCCCTTGCTACTCTCGTCCTGCTGTGTAGTGCCGTGCAAGGCTTCCCCAGTTACTGCCAGCTCCCGGTAAGCTGCTCCACCCTCAATCATGCCACGGGACTGACCAAGTATTGGACGTTGCGCTATTTTGCACGCTTATCCTCCCGTGTCACCGAATCAGGTTCACTTGCGCTGTGTGCCGCTTACTTCCTATCGCTTCCTTCAGACCCTGCTGTTGCCGGCAACGCCCTTGCGATTCGGATTGTCTTCCCCTTGGTCGGGGTGACGTCCCGTTATACGGGACTGGGTTTACTCGCCACGCTGGGCGAACAAAAAAGGCAGAAACCAAAACAGCTCCTGCCTTTTTTATCAAAAACTATTTATTTGCTTTTTACCTGTTTGCCAATTCCGTAATTCCGTAAATTAGGCGCGGCACAGCACTCACCTGCCCATGGAAAGTTGAGGCTTCATTAAATCTATGTCTTCTGGTTTTTAATAATTTTTACCTGGTATTGATTATTATTGATATAAAAGCATGCTATTTGGTGTTTCTGTTTTATAAATAATGGTTTATACAATTGTGGTTCATAAAATGTATGCTATTGCTTTTTTCTGGCAAAAAACTCATTAACACAAATAGCAGCAACCCACAGAGGGGCACACATTACTATATGTTCCGGCAAAAAAACACCTATCTCAAAAGTCCTCCACGAAAACGGGAAAAGCAGGGCATAGGATGGTTCCAGGTGTTTCTGCAGCAAATCCAGGCATAGATGTAACCAGCCTCCAGCAATAAGACTGAGAAACACTTCTTTTCTTTGCGCCTCCTTAAAGAAAAAGCTGAAAAGCAGACAAACAAGCAACAGTCCCAGCGGCGTATGAAAAGGATATACCGCAAAGTATGTCTTCGGGAACAGTATAAAAAAAGCCCTGGTGAGAATATCCGGCAGGATTGTTCCTACATAGAACAACGTGCTGTTTTTTATAATCCTGCTTCCCCTGCTGAAAAAATAGGCAACTGCTGTGTGCGTAATCAAATCTGGCATGCTCTGCGCTCTACAATAGGTACCTTCCGAATGCACAGCCGGTATCTCCTGAGAAACAAAACGCCAACAAAACCTGCTGCACAAAGGGACATAAACATTTTCAACCTGCGCAGTTTCATTATCTGCGCCTCCTTAATGGTGAGATAGCCCTCTTTATGAAATACTGCTCTGATTGATATATAGTCATTAACAGAAAGTCCCTGAACCATACCCGTCACCATGATCTTTTTTCCATTCTGCGACAATTCAAACTGATCTTTAAAAATTCTACTAACCATAACATCCTGCTCCAGCAGAATTTCCTTTTCATCATACTTCAACGGGTTTGACATACACCGCTCCAGATTTATATTCTTTCTGTTTCCTTCAACCTGGCTATAAAAACATACTAAAAACAAAACACAGAGTACCATACCTGTTTTCAAGAATCTGTATCTGCTACTAAACACGCTTTACCTCTGTTCAGGAATGTTTGTGGGACGGATTTACAGATTATAAATTATGCGGAACGCTTTGCCAACCAATAAGGCGGTTCATAGAACGGGATTTTTATGAAGAGTGGTTTGCCATACGACGGGCTGTAGCATGAACGTATAGATGATTTGTGATAGGTTTCTTTGTTGTTGCTGTATTCTTGACCAGAGCCTTTATTTGTAATCAGATGGGAGTATATAATATGGGTCGTTAATTTTTTTCAGAAGCGATTTATTCCACGGTCATTGTATTTTTTCAATCCGTATATTCTCTTCACGATAAAGATGGCCATACGCATTAAACAGATATTCAACGAGATTGTTTCTCTGCTCTTCTTCTAGCGAATTAAATCGTTCCCACATTTTAAGGGTACTGTAAATATCTTTTTTTATTGCATCATCACTTATTTGGCTCATTATCTAAACCCCTCCCCCCCACGAGTTTTTTCATTTTAATTATGGGTGTGGATTGTTTTACCCAATCATGCCCGGTATTTGTGATAATGGGCATGCCTCACCGTTCTTCTGGTATAGCTGCTTAGCCTCTAATAAAGGCGACGGTCTTGCACGGCTTATTCAGAAGACACTTCTTCTAATCTATATGATTAACTGCGTATTGCGTATAGAAATTTTTTCTAAGGCTATTACCCTTACTATCCCATATTTGCGCTTCGCAGCTCTGTAATATGTTCTTTTTCCCTGCCTCCGACAAGAAGCTCATCGATTTTGCCCTTGTCAAAGCGCCATGAGTTTCCAACTCTAAAGCCGGGGATAACGCCTTCCTTTGCATGTTTATATACCGTTAAAACAGACATTTTAAGATAATTTGCAACTTCTTTTGGTGTCATTATTTCGAGCATTGTTTTTCCCTCCTTTTCTTACCTGGGCTTTAGCCCGTTTAAAGAATTGCCTTCCCTTTCTGTAACGGGCTGCAATTCCCTATGAAACGTTTTGTTGTCTTCTCAAGCTTGTATTTGTAGAGCTATTTACTAAATATAGTATGGTTTGTCAATAAAAAATACCATATATTGTAAATTTTGAGGAGATTTTCTTGCAAAACAGCTGGGGCTGACTCCAGGCTTATTAGCCTGATTTACTACTTAACAATCTCGGTACGTGTAAAACGCTTAAAGGTTAGACGCTTGTAGATGGAACCGTAAAACGGAAGGGTTCTGTGGTGGCTAATTTCTTTACTGGTTACTGGTAGGATCTGCTCCGGTTTCTTCAGCTTCTTCCTCAGAGGCTTTTTGGACCTGAATTTCATCCATGGTTTTTTTTATTTTCAACATCTTGTTTTCACACGTTTTAAATTCTTCCTCAAACTGGCTGAATAGTTCCTCAAGTTCATCCGGGGTTTTCTGCTTTCTAAGTTTTTTTAGATCGACCTTTTTTTGCACTCTTCTTTCCTTTAGTGATGCTGTTATTATCCACACATGATGAAAATTAAATATTAAAACACCTCCTGTTACTCCAAGCTAATTACTCTGCGTGTTTTAATGTGATTTAGAAATTGCATCTTCCCGACACGTTGTTATTTTTTCAAGGAATTGCTCAAGGTGACCATTAAACGCCTCCCGGGGAAGGAGATCACCGGCAATTGCATAGGCCTGTATTACGCGCATCACTGCAACCCATTCGTCCGATTGTCCCTGCTTGCAGACGCTATAAATGGGGCATAGCGTACACTGGTTCACATATTCAGTACAAAGGAAAATAGGCACCACTGCTGCCCGAAGTATTTCTTGAAAGTGACTTATTAGAAATGCCTGCTGAGAAAACTGCTTGATTCGGATCCATTTTTCAATGGTAAGCTCAAGAGAGTCTTCTCCGTCACCATATCTTTTTTTCATTTCCTCGAACGTCATCAAGCTCATTTTTCAACCTTTTAAAGAGTGCATTGCTTCTCCCTCTTAAATTTTCATCTAAAAAATGCCGGCTGTCAATTCCTATTTGAAAAATTCCTATTTGAAAAACTGTTACCGTTACACCCGTGTATTGTAAACGCAGCCTGTGATAGAAACAGGAGACAGAAACGGATAGAAAAGGATCTGTGCAAAAGGGTTGTGAAGCAGGATTGCCGGGAGCACACTGCGATTCAGCGTTCCATCGGGGTTCATCGCCCTTGGTGAAACTGCTTTGGTGTCGGGAACCTGCTTGACTAAGACTATGGTGTTATAGCTCATGTTAAATAAAAGCGTTACGGTATCAGCTGTCAGCTACCAAAAACCACCTGATCGCTGATAGCTAAAGGCTGAAAGTCTTTTGTTACCTTAAGGTGAATAACAGAAACAAGCTCATTACGTCAAGCGTTATGCTTTTTATGGCCCGATATCTAACTTTCAGGTTTTCTTTACAAATCTTTTTGTATCTGTTATATCCTCAAAAACTTCACCTATAAATAGCCAAAAAATGAAACGTTAATTTGTTTGCATCTTACACCTTCACTACAACTCGGCCAGTTGTTTTTATTGAGAATAAATTCTTAGGTTATCAATAAGGCTTTGTTTATATCATTGCTATATGAAAAAAATCTTACCTGGATACAAAAAACTTTTTAAGTCCGGTGAACTGAAAAAACGGGGCGATGCTTTCTGGAAAATTATGTCTTCGTGTACGCTCTGCCCCTGGCAATGCGGGATTGACCGCACAAAAGGCGAAACGGGGCGATGTCAGGCTCCTGGTGAGCTGAAAGTAGCACGAGCAATTGCCCATTTTGGAGAGGAGCCGGTACTGTCCGGCACAAAAGGCTCGGGAACAATTTTCTTTACCCACTGCCACCTGCACTGCTGCTTCTGTCAGAACTACCAGATAAGCCAGGAAGGCCTTGGCGAAACTATTGCCATCGAAGCCCTTGCCCGGAATATGCTTTCCCTTCAGGAAACAGGGTGTCACAATATCAACCTGGTCTCTCCAACTCACTACCTGCCCCATATAATACAAGCTCTCTGCATCGCCGCAGCAAAGGGCTTGTCGCTTCCGCTGGTCTATAATTCAAACGGGTATGAATCTGTTGAAACCCTTCGCCTGCTTTCCGGTATCGTTGATATTTACCTGCCCGATGCCAAATACGGGGAGGATGCTCTTGCCAAAAAGTATTCGCGGGCTCGCGAATATACCAGGGTCAATGAAGAGACCTTGCTGGAAATGTTTGCTCAGGTTGGTCCGCTGGTTATTAATGACCAGGGGCTGGCTGTCCGGGGGCTTATTGTCCGCCATCTGGTGCTCCCTGATGATGCTTCCCGAACTGCGGCTGTATTAAATAAAATAAAAAAACGCCTCGGCCCGCATGTCCACATAAGCCTTATGGGACAGTATCTGCCGGTATTTGAAGCACACACCTTTCCTGAAATAGACCGGAGGCCGTCACCGGAGGAATATAATTATGCCGTAGAGAGCCTTATCGCCCTTGAATTTGAGAATGGCTGGCTTCAGCAGCAGGACAGAATTGATGGAGAGTTTCTTCCGGACTTTGAGAAAAGCGATTCATGGAATTAAGCACATCAATGGTAATGGACAAAATCTATCTGGTGAGCCTCGGGTGTGCAAAAAATCTGGTTGACAGCGAGGTCATTCAGGGAACGCTGGTAACATCCGGTTATACGCTCACCCGCGATAAGGAAGCTGCTGAAATTATTATCGTAAACACCTGTGCGTTTATAGAAGAAGCAACCCGGGAAGCCATTTCCACCATCCTTGAGCTGTCAGAGCAAAAAAGAGTTGGCGCCTGCAGGTATCTTGTGGTCTGCGGGTGTCTCCCGCAAAGATACAAGGAAGCGCTTTTGCAGGAACTTCCAGAGGTAGACCTGTTTCTGGGAACCGGGGAGTTTCAGCATATTGCGCAGCATTTAAAAACCCTGAAACAGGGCCATTACAAATCAAAAGTTTTCACTGCGCGCCCTACCTATCTTCTCAACCCCGGCACTCCGCGTATTCTGGCAACACCGGGTTATACCGCCTATGTAAAAATTGCTGAGGGATGTTCTCATCATTGCACCTACTGCATTATACCCGAAATCCGCGGCCCGCACAAAAGCCGCTCGCCGCAGTCAATAGCAGCGGAAGTGAAAAACCTTGCAGCGCGCGGGGTAAGAGAAATAAACCTTATCGCGCAGGATACCACCTATTACGGCCTTGATTCTTCTTGCGGCAGCGGGCTTGCAGGGCTTCTTAAAAAATTAGTCAAAATCCCTGACATCAGATGGATTCGCCTGCTGTACTGCCATCCGCACAACCTGACCGAAGAGCTCATCTCCATACTGGCTGGCAAGCAAACGGTTTGCAATTATTTAGACCTCCCCCTCCAGCACATAAGCGATCCGGTCTTGAAACGGATGGGCAGAAGAACAACCACAACGCAAATACAGGAGCTTTTGCAGATGATCCGGAGCAGAGTCCCCGCTATTGCCCTGCGCACAACCTTGATGGTTGGCTTTCCCGGTGAAACAGAAAAAGACTTTGCACAGCTCCGTTCATTTGTGCAGACTTTTGCATTTGAGCACCTCGGGATCTTCAGGTATCGTGATGAAGAAGGAACCGCGGCCTGCAAACTCACACCCAAGGTTCCGGAGGGGGTTAAGGAAGAGCGCTATCATGATATCATGACCCTGCAGTCTGGAATCTCCCGCAAGAAAAATCGCCGGCGGGCGGGGCAGCGCATAGAGGTGTTGGTTGAGGGTGCCTCCTCATCCCCGAAGTATGCTCTGCAGGGAAGAGCAGCGTTTCAGGCACCGGAGGTTGATGGGGTGATTTTTATCGAGAAGGGAAAAGCTTCAGCAGGGTCATTTGTAAAAGTACGCATTACTAAGGGGCTCACGTATGATCTGGTGGGAGAGATTGTTTGATTGAATTAGAATCATCTTCAATTTGCATTTAACTTCGTCCTCCTCTTGTAGCTCTTCTTTTTAATGCCATTGCTGAGGGACTAACCCACACAAAATTTTCAGGGCTTCAATGGAATGCTGATAGCCAAGCGTACCCATTGGCATCCGGTTGAGCTTTCTGATAATTTCCGGCAAATCACAGCCATGAATCCCCCCGTCCGAAAAGATAAGATATTTATAATGAAAGGCAAGATCATTCATTGAACCTAAGACGGTTTTACTGTTACTGGATGCATATCCAATTTCCTGGTATTCACTGAGAATCTTTTCTTTTACTCCCTCATCAAAGCCTTCATCTGATAATACACATTCCAGATAACTTCGAAACAATTTATCCAGCTCTCGGATATGGCCTCTCGTAACATCTGGTACCAAAAAATTGAACAATGTTTTGTCGTTTGTAAACAGAATGCACTTCCTTCTGTCAATATGAATCAAGTTCGCATGCCATGACCCCAAAAGAGAAACCGATGGCTCGCCTTTCATCAAATCAGCCGCTTTAAGCCCCATTTCTTTCTGGAGTTTCTTTGTACATCGAATTAATTGCATTGTTTTTTATTCAGGAATGAAGTGCTTCCATGACCGCTTCAGGGTTTTGAGAGGCGACTTTCAATAAAGCCTTTGCGGGACCATCGGGTTTACGCCGACCTTGCTCCCAATTCTGGAGTGTACTGGTGCTGACCCCGATCATAAGAGCAAATTCACTTTGCGAAAGATGAAGTTTCCTGCGGATTACCTTGATGCTGGGGGCATCTATTTTAAAAACCCGGCTTGGTTTTTTACAACCAGACTTTATCTGACCGGCCTCTTTAATACTTGCCAACAGGTTAGAAAAATCCTTTTCTTTCATGACAAACACTCCTTTACCA
>CAIYCZ010000235.1 GCA_903924805.1 uncultured delta proteobacterium
AGAAAATACAGGATACATTCAAGATTGAGCCGATTACCCTTCCGGAAGAATTGCGGGAAACCGCATTTCCCCTGCGGGTGATGGAAATACAGTGTTTCAACTGGAAGGCGGACAGGATTAGAAAAATCTATGCCATGAGAATGAAGGTTAAAATACCGTCCCTTGATATACTGGGCATGGCAATTTATCCTGAACCGACAACTGATGCTCCTATCTTTGTTTTTGATCTTTCGTGTGCCCGAAAGAAGGTTGTCGCGTATATAAATTATATTCCGCTTTTCAGGGATGAAGCATATCAGAAAAAGTATCTCGACCCGCTGCAGCAGGTCCATGGGAAGTACGGCCCGTTCCCGCCGCACAAGATGCCGGAGTGGATGCGTGCCTATGCGTCACCCTATACCATTTATTCAATGCCAGACCGGCCATTCCTTGAAAAGCTCAAAGCCTGCTCACTTGATTACCTCTCTGTCTATCTGGACATTATTTCCGCAGCTCAAAGGATTGATGACAGTGCTTATTGCGCACAGGTTGAGCTGGCACAGAAAAAGTATGTAGATGATTTACTTACCAAAGATGCCTCGCAGAAGATGCTTGCAAAGCTTATCGGAAAGCAGAAAACCGGCAGAATCTTCAAAGAGGTGCTTGTGTAGTTTGATATGATGAATGTGCGAACTATAGCTGTTGAGCTTCAGAGCCTTGGGGTCAGAGTACCTGATACAGAAACCGTCAGAAAAGGCGGGGCAGGGCCTGCAGAAGGACAGGTACTGATTTTTCAAGACCACTTCATAAGTGTTCCATCCCGGAGCGCCGGTGTTTCCTCCTCTCCCTATGAAATAAAAAGCTGTGGCACATCACTTGCCCTCTATTGGAATGGCGCTCATGTAGGTGATGTTTCCCTTCCGCCCAGGCCGCGCTATTATGATCTAAAAACATCTCAAGGGGTCTTGTTTGACAAGCTCGCCCTTATTCACGGCAGGGACTGTCTGGCATCAACGCTGTATCAGGACTGCAGATACTGGAATACACGTTCTGGCTGCCTGTTCTGCGGGATTGGCCTGTCACTTACTAACGGACGTACCGTCCTTGAAAAACAGCCTGAGGATCTTGCACTGGTTGCAGAGAAAGCACTGCTGCTTGATACGGTGAGTCACGTAACGCTCACAACCGGCATGCGCGAAAGTGAAAAGGCAACCATTGATCATGTCTGTGCATGTGTAAAAGCGATTAAGGGGAGGACGCCGCTTCCCGTGCATGTTCAGATAGGTCCGCCTGAGACTATGGATTATCTGGAGGCTTTGAAAATATCAGGGGCAGATACCGTAGGGATTCATATTGAGTCATTTGATAGTGCTACACTCAGACGTGTTGCTCCGGCAAAAGCCGGGCATGGATGGGAAACATATAGGGCAGCCTGGAAATATGCTGTCTCGCTGTTCGGGAGAAACCAGGTGAGCAGCTTTCTTGTTGCCGGTCTTGGTGAAGATGCAGCAACTATTCTCTCCGGCGCAGAGATGCTCTGTGAGCTTGGGGTATACCCGTATCTTCTGCCGTTTCGTCCGATTCCCGGCACGCCTATGGAGACTATGAAACCGCCGGCGCCGGATAAAATGGTTTACCTGTATGAACAGGTGGCCCCCATGCTGAAAAAATACGGATTATCCTCACGGCTCAGCATGGCCGGCTGTGTGCGATGCGGGGCATGCTCAGCTCTCTCATTGTTTGAAGAATTATAATTGGACGCAGATGAACGCAGCTTGTCAGGATTTTAATATAGTGTTACGGGGTGCGCGTTAAAGTGTTACGGGTTAATGTATCTGCGATCATCAGCGCACATCCGCGTCTTTTACAACTTTCTTAATCATGTTCGATATAGTCTGCCGTCCGGTAAACAATACAGAGGAACTGCAGGAGAGCTTTAACCTGCGCAAAAAAGTGTTTGTTGAAGAGCAGGGGCTTTTCAATAAAACCGATCGTGACATTTATGATAAACGGTCAATCCACATTGTTGCCCTCTATAACAATAAAATAGTTGGTACGGTGCGGGTGTATCATACAGGTGCAGGAGTCTGGTATGGCAGCAGGCTGGCTGTTTTGAAAAGTTTTCGGGGCAGGGTGGGTAAAGCGCTTATACAGAAGGCAATGGCAATAGCAAAAAAAAAGAATGCAAAGCATTTCCGCGCTACTGTTCAGGTGAGGAATGTGCCGCTTTTTAAGCGGATCCGGTGGATACCCATCGGCCCGGTCATTCTTTATCGCGGCCAGCCGCACCAGGTAATGGAGGCGAATCTGGACTAAGCAAACTCTGAATCCGAAACAATAAAGTCAAACAGAGTTTAAATGACAAAGCCCAATAAGGGAATGTCAAAATCCAAATGCCAAATTTCAAATCATTTATTTGGCATTAAGGTTTTGACATTTATTTGAACTTTGAGCTTTGTCATTTGACATTTTAAACCTGGCATTTGAAATTTTAGGGTTTGTGCTGTTAGCACTTTGTGAGGCAGAATATGATCCGAGATATTATTAATGAAATCAGAAACTATCCCGGCTTGACGCGTAAGAGGAATATTTACCGGGTTACCAATATGCTGTGTACGGTAAGTGATTTTGGGGAGACCATTGCGGATTTTGGTGAAGACGCAGCAGCTATTTATTACAAGGGCGAGTATCTGCTGCTTGCTGCGGATGGCATCTGGACCGGCCTTATTGAGGCAAACCCGTACGCGGCAGGCAAGGCATCAGTTATGGCGAGCGTTAACGATATTTATGCCATGGGCGGTCGTCCTCTTGCCATGGTCAATGTTATAGGCATCCCGGATGCCAGGTACTATGATGAGATAATGCAGGGCATACGGAAAGGGTGCGCAAAATTTCGTGTCCCCATGGTTGGCGGCCATCTTCACCCTGATACCAGGGAAGCCTCTCTTTCCGTTGCCATACTCGGAGTGGCAAAGAAGCTGCTTCTGAGCAATAACGCCATGGTCGGGCAGGATATTGTATTTGCTGTTGACCTTGCAGGCAGAGGCTATCAATGCAAGCCGGTTATAAGCTGGGACACCAATTCCGGCAAAAATTCACAACAGGTGCTTGAACGGCTTGAAGTACTTCCGCGTCTTGCAGAAGAGGGACTATGTCAGACCGCAAAAGACGTTAGTAACGGCGGGCTGCTGGGAACGATTGCCCTGCTGCTTGAGGTATCGCACAAGGGCGCATTCATTGATATAGACAAAATTCCAAAGCCTGATACGTTCCCCATGATTGACTGGCTCAAGGCATTTTTAAGCTACGGGTTTATTCTCTGCGCTGATAAGATAGATACGAAAACAATAATTAAAAAGTTTGAGGAGAATAAAATTACAGCCACTGTTATAGGTAAGATTACCGGAGAGAAACAACAGGTCATTGCATACCAGGGGGAACAGGATGTCCTCTTTGATTTTGAAAGCGAAACCATAACCGGCATTACCGTGGGAGTAGACGAAGCCGGTTTCAGCTTTGGATGAACATTACATCATCAGTCCACCATATATCTGATAGGAGGGAATAATCATGTACTGTCCAAAATGCAGTCTTGAGGTAAGTGACGCAGAGATTACCGCATGTCCTCTCTGTGATTCACCACTCATAAAGAATAGTCATGAACACAAAGAAGGAGAAAAACTATCAGAAGAAGACCGCCAGCTCAGGGAATTAATCACGGAAA
>CAIYCZ010000236.1 GCA_903924805.1 uncultured delta proteobacterium
AAAACACTGGGTCTTCCATTTTATTCCCGTTTTAATGATTCGTTATTTTCATCGGCCCCATTAATCTGGGGCAGCTGGACCGCTTACTATCATGAAGCACGCGAATCTGACATTGTCAGCAATGCAGACTGGCTGGCAGCTAACCTTAAATCTTATGGTTTTCAATACGTGCAAATCGACGATGGCTACGACAGGGGTAAAAAAGAGGGTCATTACTGGATTGAAAACTGGAACAAAACTCTTTACCCTCACGGGCCGGAATGGCTGGCAAAGTATATCAGATCAAAAGGTTTACGACCCGGATTATGGCTTGTGCCCAACGCTTATGCCGGTGCTTATCAGCAGCATCCTGACTGGTATCTTTATGATAAGTCTGGAAATCCGATTCAAGATTACAATACTTCTGCACTCGATTGCACCAATCCCGGGGTTCAGGAATGGCTCAAAAAGCTCTTCAGCACTTTGAGGGGTTGGGGATTTGAGTACTTTAAGTTCGATGGCGAGTTTTCTCTGCCTATGTATGCCCCGGCTGTAGACAGAACAAAACTTTACGATAAGTCCACGGATCCGATTACTGCTTATCGTAACCGGTTAAATTTAATTCGGAATATCATCGGCCCCGGAACATTCGTCGAAGGATGCCCGTCTGGTACACCACTCAATGGAATAGGTTACTTTAATTCCTATTTCACCGGAGCTGATATGTACAACAGCTGGCAGGGATGCTATCCGGTTTTCAGCTCAATCAATGCAAATGCCTTCTTAAACCATATGGTAGTGTACGTAATGCCGGGAGAAGGAATTGATGTATCCCCTGTAATGAGTGCAGAGGAAGCCAAACAAAAAATGGGCCCCCGGACCATTCAGGTTGCGCAATCCCGCGAAGATCCTTTTAAGGGATTTGGTACTACCCTGGCCGAAGCCCGTACCCTGGTCACCTTTGTTTCGCTCACAGGTGTGGCGTATCCCCTGACGAGCATTATGCCCAGCCTGCCGGAAGAGAGGATTCGACTGTTAAAAATGACCATGCCCACAATGTCCATTCTTCCGGTCGATCTTTTTAGCCGTGGAACGGATATGACCTGGGATAAGTTTAAGTTTACTACGCCTGACATCTATATCCATAACTATCCGGAAATACTGGATTTGAAGGTAAATGCCAGGTCAGGCATTTATGATGTTGTCGGTTTGATCAACTGGCGGAGTGAAACAACTACAAAGGAGATTTCCTTTTCAGACAAACTGGGTCTTAAGGCCGGAATTCCATATGTTGTTTTTGATTTCTGGAACCAGAAGCTGCTCGGCGTTTTCAGAGACAGCATGGAAATTGACGTTGAACCACATGACACCCGTGTTCTCCTTCTGCATGCCGTGCAGGACAAGCCCCAGCTGATAGGAATATCCAGACATATCACCGGCGCATACTCAATCCTGGACATAGAGTGGAACAGCCCGAAAAACACCCTGAGCGGATCATCCATTACTGTGCAGGGAGATACCTATACCCTCTTTATATATATTCCCAGCGGTATGAACATATCACAGGCACGGGCAACAGCCGGGGGAAATCCAGTGAAGGTGTACAGTGAACAGGTTGGAGATTTGCTGAAACTGAGTTTTCAGGGGCAACCGGAAACAGTGCAAT
>CAIYCZ010000237.1 GCA_903924805.1 uncultured delta proteobacterium
AGTAAATTTTATTGTATTATCATATCCCTCTTTTTTATCTACTTGCTTTCCCTCCTGTTTGCCTTTTATTACCTCTGCTTATCAAAAAGGAAATTCCTATACATTTAAATTAAAAGAAGAATAGGCCCGATCACCAGGATCGAGAGGGGTCACCAATGCGAGCTATCTCTTTTAAAAGCAGGGAAAGATCTGACAGTGGTAATGAATTCGGCCCGTCACAGAGGGCCTGATCAGGATTTTCATGTACCTCCAGAAACAGCGCATCTATTCCCACTGCCGTGGCTGCCCGGGCAAGAGGTGCCACAAACTTTCTTTCTCCACCGGAAGCATCCCCTTTTCCTCCGGGGAGCTGCACGCTATGGGTAGCATCAAAAACAACCGGGTATCCAAACTCTCTCAGTATAACCAGAGCCCGCATGTCCACGACAAGATTGTGGTAGCCAAAGGTGGATCCCCGTTCGGTTATAAGAAGTTTTGAGTTTCCGGCGCCGATAACTTTTTCAATTATAAAAGCAACATCGTACGGGGAGAGAAATTGCCCCTTTTTCACATTGACCGGTTTCCCGGTACGGGCTACTTCAATAATAAAATCTGTCTGCCTGCTCAGAAATGCGGGTATCTGCAGCACGTCAAGCACTTCTGCAGCAGGACCTATTTCTTCGAACCGGTGGACATCAGAAAGAACCGGGATGCCAACCTGCTTGCGTATCTGCGCTAAAATCTTCAGACCTTCTTTCAGCCCCGGTCCCCGGAACGATTTAACAGAAGTCCTGTTTGCTTTATCATATGATGCTTTAAAAATAAGGGGAACCGCTGCCTGTGCAGCTATTTTTTTTAATTTTCTGGCCAGGGCGTAGGTCTTTTCCCCGCCTTCGATGACACAGGGCCCCGCTATCAGTACAACGGGGTTCTTCCCGCCAATTGCAATAGTCCCGACTTTTACCTGACGGGTCGTTGGCAGCTTCATCGAGAAACTATACAAAAATCTCATTCCTTTAGCAAGATTAAAATCCCCGGCATATACTCCAGAATTTGCAGGGGATTTCTGTTTCGCGCACCATATTCATGCGCAACAAAAAAAGGCAGGGCGATTGCAACCCAGCCTCTTGAAATTTCAGCCACTGAATACCACGGAGCCACACAGAAATTATGCATCCCTTTTAAAGGGGGAACAGGGGGGGATTTATCTTTACCTTGAAATCTCAAATATAATATTTGAATTTTCAAGGAAGTGTTGGTGTCACATCTTGATTAGTGATTTAACTTGACTCGGTCAATCCGTTTTTATAAGGATGATATATAAGAGCAAACTTCAAGATGTGACACCATTTACCCGGCAAGGTTAATAGAGGGGGTAAAGTGCAGGGCATCAGGGCAAGGCGAATTCCTTTCTCAGCGACTGGGAAACATCAAACAGGAGCTGCAGCACCCGGAGGGCAGCATCTGCAGAGAGGGAGCCTGCTCCGCAGCTTGGGGTTATAAGGGACTGGCGCACGATTGTTTCAAGCGGTATGCCTTCAGCGGTAAGCTTTTGAACCTCATCTTTCCAGAGACGAATGAGTGAATCTGTTGTTGCCTGCTGAATGACCTCTTCTGAATTGGTCGGCACAATGCCCCAGGCAAGTGTTCCGCCCCGGTTAATAAATTCAATCAGCTCTTTCCGGTACAGAAAGACCCGGTCAAAAAACCCGTAGGCATCAAAATTGAGCACATCAATATCGCTCTGGAGCAGGATTGACCAGTCGGTGTTTTCACAGCAGTGCACCCCTGCCCAGGCATTCTCCCGGTGAATTACATCCACCACTTCGCTGAGGTCCTTTTTGATGTCTTCTGCCTGCACCCCTAAATAGGCGGAAGATCCAAAGCCGGCAAGCGATGGCTCATCGATAAACATGAGCACTGCTACATGGTGCTGGTGCAGCTGATGAATCTGCCACAGCGCCTTCAGGCTGAGCTGCTTTACCACAACATCCC
>CAIYCZ010000238.1 GCA_903924805.1 uncultured delta proteobacterium
ATACCTACTCCGGATATGAAAATAAAGTAAAGGAGATGTTGGAGGATAGGGTCAAGGCCTATAAATTTGAAGACGCCTTTGGTGACATTTTAGTGCCTGCTGAGGATGTCGAGGAGAGTATAAAGGGCTTAAAGGGAGAAAAGAAAGTCAAGACAACATCTCGCAAGTTTTTCCCGGGCTACCTTCTGGTGCAAATGGATCTCAATAATGAGACGTGGCACTTGGTGCGCAATACCCCGAAAGTTACCGGGTTTATTGGCGGGAAAAATAAACCCAGTGCAATACCGGATGAAACAATAGGTGATATCGTGCAGAAAATTAAAGACGGGAAGCTGCGCCCCAAACCAAAAGTAACCTTTGAACAGGGTGATAGTGTTCTTATTGTGGAAGGTCCGTTCGCAAATTTTAATGGTACCGTGGGTGAGGTAAAACCCGAGAAATCCAGACTCAAGGTACTGGTCAGTATTTTTGGCAGACCTACGCCCATTGAACTTGAGTTTTCTCAGGTTAAAAAGAATTAAAGAGATTTCCCGGGAGCAGGAGAGAGAAAGGGAACAGGCTATATGGCAAAAAAGATTATTACTCAAATTAAGTTACAAATTGCCGCGGGAAAGGCAAATCCGTCCCCTCCGGTCGGGCCTGCATTAGGCCAGCACGGGGTAAATATCATGGAGTTCTGCAAAGCCTTCAATGCCAAGACACAGAGCCAGGAAGGTCTTATTATCCCGGTGGTTATCACGGTATATGCAGATCGGTCTTTTACCTATATTACCAAAACCCCGCCGGCGGCAGTGCTTTTAAAGAAGGCTGCAGGGATTATAAAGGGCTCCGGTGAACCCAATAAAAACAAGGTGGGGAAGGTCACCCCGGAACAGGTCCGGGAGATTGCCCAGACGAAACTTCCCGATCTCAATGCCAATGACCTTGATGCAGCTGTTAAAATCATCGAGGGGACTGCCCGCAGCATGGGTATTGAAATCGGATAAGCATCACGAGCAAACCAGCTGAAACACAATTTAATGAGCAGGGTAAAACAATGCCAAAGACAGGGAAAAAATACCTTCAGGTTAAAGAGAAGATTGACAGTCAGAAACCCTATCCGTTAAGGGAGGCGATCAGCCTTTTGCAACAAACCGCATATGCCAAGTTTGATGAAACGGTAGATGTTGCTATTCGTCTCGGGGTTGATCCCCGGAAAGCTGACCAGATGGTGAGAGGTACGGTGCTTCTCCCCCACGGGATCGGCAGGGAAGTTAATGTCCTGGTATTTGCAAAAGGGGAAAAAGAGAAAGAAGCTCGAGATGCCGGGGCTGATTTTGTGGGAGCGGAAGATCTGGTAGAAAAGATTTCAGGCGGGTGGGTGGCGTTTGACAAGGCAGTTGCTACGCCTGATTTGATGGCCATGGTCGGGAAAATAGCGAAGATTCTGGGACCTCGGGGTCTCATGCCGAATCCAAAGGTGGGGACCGTCACCTTTAACCTGAAAGAAACCATTGAGGATCTGAAAAAAGGTAAGGTGGAATTCAGAACCGAGAAGAGCGGAATTGTTCATGTCCCGGTCGGCAAGAAATCATTTGACCCCCAGAAACTGTATGAAAACATACTATCCCTGATGGAGACCATTATACGGCTCAAACCTTCTTCAAGCAAGGGGCTGTATTTAAAGAATATCGTCGTATCCTCTACGATGGGATTAGGGATAAAAGTTGATCCTGCAACGGTTAAGGCGCAGTAAGCTGCCAGGGTACGGGATCTATAGCTAAGGCAGAGGTGATAACAGTGAACAGAAAACAACGACAAGAAGCAGTAGACAGTCTTTCCCACAAAATAGCAGCGTCTTCGGCTGGATTTCTGGTTGATTTCCAGGGACTCAATGTTGAAGCATCCAAAAACCTGCGAAGGCAGATACGGAAGGCAGGGTCAGAACTCAAAGTGACCAAGAATACGCTCCTGCGTATCGCTTCGCAGCAGACGGATTTTGAACCGTTGAAGGATGCCTTTGTGGGGCCGACCGCAGTGGTGTTTGTTAAGGACAATCCGGTTCCGGTGATAAAAGTTCTTAACAAGTTTATTAAGGATAATCCAGCACTGTCAGTCAGGATTAAGGCTGGCGTGCTGAACAGGAAGCTGCTGAGCACTCAGGAGATAGAAATGCTTGCCAACCTGCCGAGCCGCGAAGTTCTGCTGGGACAGCTGGTAGGACTTCTCTCAGCGCCGGCCCGCAGCCTGGTATCGGTGCTTGCAGAAATTCCAAGAAAATTCCTGCGAGTGCTCAATGCCATTGCCGAGGCACAGCAGCCAAAATAATTCATCTGAGCATTCAGATTGGTGTTAGCAAACAGGTACAATTATTATTTTTAGGAGGTTAGCATGGCAGAAATTACAAAAAATGATGTGGTCAAATTTATTGAAAATATGACCGTCCTTGAACTTTCAACGCTGGTCAAGGAACTCGAGGAAAAATTCGGGGTTTCCGCAGCAGCCGTCGCCATGGCAGCACCGGCCGCTGCCGCTGCACCGGGAGCCGCAGAGGCTAAAGCAGAGGAGCAAACAGAGTTTGCCGTTGTCCTGAAGGAAGTCGGGGCACAGAAGATCCATGTCATTAAGGTGGTGCGTGCCATAACCGGTCTCGGGTTAAAAGAGGCAAAAGATTTTGTAGAATCGGCACCCAAAGCCGTCAAAGAAGGGGTGCCCAAAGCAGAAGCCGAAGACATTGTAAAACAACTGCAAGGGGCAGGAGCAGTCGCGGAAATAAAATGACCGGCTGCCTTCACTTCCTCCCTGCATGGCAGGAGGATGCCCACATCGGTCTGAGCGCACCCGGTCAGAGAAAACGGCATGCTCATACGTTACTATGTTACACGATCACCACGATAAGTTGAGGGAACGGTAATGGGAAATCTGTCACCATACAAATTGCGGTTACGCAAGAGCTTTGCAAAAATCCCCACCATTATGGATGCTCCGAATCTCATAGAGATTCAGAAAAAATCCTATGAAAAATTTTTGCAGGCTGATGTTGCCCCTGATAAAAAAGAGGACATAGGCATCCAGGGAGTTTTCAGAAGTGTCTTCCCGATAAAGAATTATAACGAAACGTCGTCGCTGGAGTTTGTCAGCTATACGATGGGAACTCCCAAATACGATATCTTTGAGTGCCGCCAGAAGGAGCTCACCTATGCAGCCCCATTAAAGGTGCTTATTCGACTGGTGGTCTGGGATGTTAACCATGAAACCGGCACACGCAATATCCGTGACGTCAAAGAGCAGGAGGTCTATTTCGGCGAAATTCCCCTCATGACCGATACCGGAACCTTTATTATAAACGGAACCGAGCGGGTAGTGGTGAGCCAGCTGCATCGCTCACCCGGTATTTTCTTTGACCACGACAAGGGAAAAACCCTTTCAAGCGGTAAGTTTCTGTACTCAGCGCGCGTTATCCCGAACCGAGGATCGTGGATTGATCTTGAATTTGATCCCAAGGATATTATCTATGTCCGTATAGATCGCAGACGGAAATTCCCGGTGACGGTGCTGCTCAAAGCCCTCGGGTATTCAACGCGGGACCTGCTTAAATACTTTTATACGGTCGAAGAGGTGATTCTGGAAAAGGGGCGGCTCAAGAAAAGCATCAAATCTCCGTTTGTATCCGGTGAGATTGCCCATGAGGATATTATTGATGAGAAGAGCAAAGAGGTCATTGTCAGAAAAGGCAAAAAAATAAACAAGGCTGCACTCAAGAGACTGCACGACTGCCGGGTAAAATTTCTTGCGACTTCTGAAGAAGATCTGGACGGCAAGATTATCGCAGAGGATGTGGTTGATCCGAACACCAATGAGATAATTCTTAAGTGTAATGATGTGCTGAGCAAAGACGCCCTTGAAAGCCTCTATGCACGCGGGGTACGGCAGATTAAGGTGCTCTACATTGATAATTTAAATGTGGACGCATCACTGCGTGACACCGTAACCATAGATAAAGTGCAGACGACCGAGAATGCTATTGTAGAAATTTATAAACGCCTCAGGCCCAATGACCCTCCAACGCAGGAAAGTGCCAATCTCTTTTTTAACCGGTTATTTTTCGATCCCGAGCACTATGACCTTTCAAAGGTTGGACGCCTCAAAATAAACTACCGGCTTAATGTAGCTATCCCCCTGGAGGTCCAGACCCTTACCAAACAGGATATTTTAGAGTCTGTGCGCATGCTCATTGAAATTAAAAACGGCCGCGGAGATGTAGATGACATTGACCATTTGGGAAACCGCCGCGTGCGATCAGTTGGTGAGCTGATTGAAAACCACTATCGGATCGGTCTGGTGCGGATGGAGCGGGCAATCAAGGAGCGGATGAGCCTTCAGGAAATTGAAACGCTCATGCCCAATGATCTGGTGAATTCAAAACTGGTTTCAGCGGTGGTAAAAGAATTTTTTGGTTCCAGCCAGCTTTCCCAGTTCATGGATCAGACCAATCCGCTTTCCGAGATCACGCATAAGCGGCGACTGAGTGCGCTGGGGCCGGGAGGGCTTACCCGGGAGCGCGCAGGATTTGAAGTGCGCGATGTTCACCCCACCCACTACGGACGGATCTGCCCCATTGAAACGCCTGAAGGTCCCAACATCGGGCTCATCGCATCGCTGTCTACCTACGCACGGGTTAATGAATACGGGTTTATTGAAACACCGTACCGTAAAGTCGAGCGTGGCACGGTTACTACTGAGATTCAGTTTTTGTCAGCCCTGGAAGAGGAAGAATATACGATTGCTCAGGCAAACGCGCCAATCAGCGCCAACGGAAAGTTTGAGGCAAAACTTGTCTCAGCTCGCCGGGGCGGAGAGTTTGTCATGGCAATCCCCGAGGAAATCAATTTTATGGATGTCTCCCCCAAACAGCTGGTAAGTGTTGCCGCAGCTCTGGTGCCGTTTCTGGAAAACGACGATGCCAACCGCGCGCTCATGGGGTCCAACATGCAGCGGCAGGCGGTGTCATTGCTGAAGACCGAAGCACCCATTGTTGGTACCGGAATGGAAAGTATCGCAGCCCGGGATTCCGGTGTTACGGTCATTGCCCGGGAGGGCGGAGTTGTTAAAAGCGTAGATGCAACCAGAATTGTGGTAAAGCGCGACAAAAGTGACGGCCGCATCGGCACTGATGTGGACATCTATAACCTCATCAAATACAAGCGCTCCAATCAGAATACCTGCATCGATCAGCGGCCCATTGTTCGTCCCGGTGATAGTGTTAAAAGGGGGGATATCATTGCTGACGGGCCGGCAACAGAAATGGGGGAGCTTGCTCTGGGGCGCAATGTGTTTGTAGCGTTTATGCCGTGGGGAGGATACAATTTTGAAGATTCGATTCTTGTCAGTGAGCGGCTGATTAAGGACGATGTTTTCACCTCCATTCACATTGAAGAATTTGAGATCCTTGCGCGGGATACAAAACTGGGGAAGGAAGAAATCACCCGGGATATCCCCGGTCTGGGCGAGGATATGCTCAAAGACCTGGATGAAAGCGGGATTATACGCATTGGAGCAGAGGTCAAGCCCGGTGACAGCCTGGTCGGGAAAATTACCCCGAAGGGAGAAACGCAGCTATCCCCTGAAGAGAAGCTGCTGCGTGCAATTTTCGGGGAAAAGGCGCGCGATGTACAGGACACCTCTCTGCGCGTTCCACCCGGTGTTGAGGGAACGGTTATCAGTGTAAATATTTTTTCCCGGAGAGGCGCTGATAAGGATGAGCGCACCCGATCCATCGAGGATGAAGAAACGGCAAAAATATTAAAAGACCAGGAAGATGAAATAAAAATCCTGAAAGAAAATGTTGACAAGAAGCTAAAACAGATCCTGGTGGGGAAGGCCTGCGCCAAACGAATTATTGACGAGAAAAAGCAAAAAATCATTTTCAATAAAAATCAGGTTATCACCGTCGATGACGTGGAGCGGATATCTCTGGAAAAGTGGCTGAATATCCCTGTCGCTGAAGATGAAGACATTGCCGTCAAGCTTGAGAAGATAAAAGAAGGCAGGGACGAACAGCTTAACCTCATTAAAGTTGTGTTTGGCGAAAAGATTGAAAAGATCAAACGGGGCGATGATCTTCCGCCGGGGGTTATCAAGATGGTTAAAGTGAACCTGGCGGTAAAGAGAAAGCTCTCCGTTGGTGATAAAATGGCAGGCCGCCACGGCAATAAAGGGGTGCTGTCGCGGATTTTGCCCGAAGAAGATATGCCCTATCTTGAAGATGGCACGCCGGTGGATATTGTATTAAATCCGCTAGGGGTTCCTTCGCGAATGAACGTCGGGCAGATTCTGGAGACCCATCTCGGCTGGGCATCAAAGGGCCTGGGTGAGCAGCTCAATGAGATGCTCAAAAGCAGCAGCCCGGCAGCATTGAAAAAACGGCTGAAAGAAATTTATTCCTCGCAGAGAGATGTTCTGCGGCTCATAGACGGCCTTGATGAAGATGATGTTGTCGGGGTCGTGAAGAAGCTTGAAAAGGGCCTGCATATGGCATCGCCCGTCTTTGATGGTGCCCATGAAAGCGAAATCAGCGCCTGCCTTGAATCCATAGGACTTCCCGCTGCCGGGCAGACAACCCTGTTTGACGGCAGAAGCGGGGAACCGTTTGATAAAAAGGTTACCGTGGGCACCATTTATATGATGAAGCTTCATCACCTGGTTGATGATAAAATTCATGCGCGCTCGATTGGAACCTATTCACTGGTGACCCAGCAGCCGCTGGGAGGAAAAGCCCAGTTTGGCGGACAGCGTCTCGGCGAAATGGAGGTCTGGGCGCTGATGGCATATGGAGCCGCCTATACCCTCCAGGAATTTCTCACGGTAAAATCCGATGACGTCCAGGGCCGCACAAAACTTTATGAAAATATCGTGAAGGGAGAGCGGGATTTAGTCTCGTCAATTCCTGAGTCGTTCAACGTCCTGGTTAAAGAGCTGCAGAGCCTGTGCCTGGACGTTCAGTTTGTAGAGCGTGAAAGAAAAAATTAACATAGCGGGCGGAAGCACTGCATTCGCCCGGTAAAGGGGGATCTCATTCCATGAATGGATCATTCAGCACGCAGCAAGAGCGTTCGCGAAACGTTCATAGTTTTGATGCATTAAAGATATCCATAGCTTCTCCTGATACTATTCGGAGCTGGTCCAACGGAGAAGTAAAAAAACCGGAGACCATTAATTACCGCACGTTTAAACCGGAGCGGGATGGTCTGTTCTGTGCAAAAATCTTTGGCCCCACGAGAGACTATGAATGCAACTGCGGGAAATACAAACGGCTCAAGCACCGCGGCATAGTATGCGAAAAATGCGGGGTAGAGGTTATCCCCTCATATGTACGCAGAGAGCGGCTGGGCCATATTGAACTGGCCTCACCCGTTGCTCATATCTGGTTTTTGCGGAGCCTGCCGAGCCGTATAGGGACGCTCCTTGACATGACCTTGAGAGAGCTTGAGAAAGTTCTCTACTTTGAATCATATGTGGTGATTGACCCTAAAAAGACGCCCCTCAGGGTCGGGGATCTGCTTGATGACGAGAAGTACCGGAAAGCACAGACAGAGTATCCAGACGGCTTTGAGGCCGGTATAGGGGCTGAGGCAATACGGCAGATGCTGCGCAGGCTTGACCTTGAAAAAATGTCCGGCCAGCTCCGCGAAGAAATCAAACTCACCAGTTCTGAAGCCAAAAAGAAGAAACTGGCTAAACGGCTGCGGATTGTCGAGGCATTTAGAAATTCGCGCAATAAGCCTGAATGGATGATTCTGGAAGCTATCCCGGTTCTGCCTCCTGATCTGCGGCCACTGGTACCGCTTGATGGTGGCAGATTTGCTACCTCTGATCTTAACGATCTTTACCGCCGGGTTATCAACCGGAACAACCGGCTGAAAAAACTGCAGGAGCTTGATGCCCCGGGCATTATCATACGCAACGAAAAACGCATGCTGCAGGAGGCGGTGGATGTGCTGTTTGACAATGGCCGGCGGGGCAAAGTCATTACCGGCCGCAACAAGCGGCCGCTCAAGTCCTTAAGTGACATGCTGAAAGGAAAGCAGGGCCGGTTTCGCCAGAACCTTCTGGGCAAACGGGTTGATTATTCCGGGCGCACGGTTATTGTTATAGGCCCCGAGCTGCGGCTGCATCAGTGCGGCCTTCCCAAAAAGATGGCCTTAGAGCTGTTCAAGCCTTTTGTGTACAACCTCCTGATCGCCAATGGGTATGCAACCACCATTAAAAGTGCCAAGAAAATGGTGGAGCGGGAAACCTCGGAAGTCTGGGACTGCCTTGATGAGGTGGTCAAGGAATACCCGGTGCTGCTTAACCGGGCACCTACCCTTCACCGCCTGGGAATTCAGGCCTTTGAACCGGTGCTCATTGATGGCAAAGCTATTCAGCTCCACCCGCTGGTGTGTGCTGCCTTCAATGCTGATTTTGATGGTGACCAAATGGCTGTCCACATTCCGGTGTCCCTTGAAGCACAGGTTGAGGCACGGGTGCTCCTTATGTCCACCAATAATATTTTATCCCCTGCCAGCGGAAAGCCCATCATCGTGCCTACCCAGGATATGGTGCTCGGCATTTACTACATGACCAGGGAACGGGAAAATGTTAAGGGAGAGGGCCACCTGTTCTCAAGCCCTGCAGAGGTGCGCGTGGCATATGACCACAAGGAAGTGGACCTCCATGCAGCCATCCGTGTGCGTGTTGCTGGTGAGATGGTGGAGACGACGGTCGGGCGCATCATACTCAAAGAGATCATGCCAGAGGAGATACCCTTCCCGGTTATCAATACGGTAATGAACAAGAAGGAGCTGGCAAATCTCATTGACTACAGCTACCGGATATGCGGCGATAAAAAGACGGTAATTCTCGCTGACCGCCTGAAGGATCTGGGCTATAAATATGCAACCCAGTCCGGCCTGTCAATTTCTATCAGGGACATGATCATTCCATCCAAGAAGGGGAAATTAATTGAGGAAACAAATAATGAAGTCCGGACCATAGAGAAGCAGTACAAGGAGGGACTCATTACCGACGGCGAACGCTACAATAAGGTGATCGATATCTGGGCCCGGGTGACCGAGGATGTTGCCTCTGAAATGCTCCGGGAACTGGGAGAGGATGAGATCAAAGACCGGCAGGGCAACAGGAAGAAAGTTGCCAGTTTCAATCCCATCTACATGATGGCTGATTCCGGCTCCCGCGGCAGCGCGCAGCAGATTCGTCAGCTTGCGGGGATGCGCGGGCTTATGGCAAAGCCATCAGGGGAAATTATAGAAACCCCCATTACTGCTAATTTCAGGGAAGGCCTCACCGTGTTACAATATTTTATTTCGACGCACGGTGCACGAAAAGGCCTTGCTGATACGGCTCTCAAGACCGCTAATTCCGGGTACCTGACCCGGCGACTGGTGGATGTGGCGCAGGACTGCGTTATCACCGAATATGACTGTAAGACTATTGACGGGATTTACATGACCTCGCTGGTTGAGGGAGGTGAGATAATTGAGCGGATCGGTGACCGAATCCTTGGCAGAGTGAGCCTGGAGGACATCGTTGACCCGCTTACCGGAGAGATTCTGGTGCACCGTGACCAGGCGATTGATGAAACGGCTGCAGACAAAATAAATGATGCCGGTATTGAGCGGGTTAAAATTCGCTCAGTGCTTACCTGTCAGTCAAAGCGGGGGGTGTGTATCAGGTGTTATGGTCGGGATTTAGCCCGGGGAAAGATGGTCAACATTGGGGAAGCCATCGGAGTTATAGCTGCCCAATCCATTGGTGAACCGGGCACACAGCTCACCATGCGTACCTTCCATATCGGGGGAACCGCTAGCGGACGAGTGCAGCAGACAACGCTGCAGGCCCTGCATGATGGCACGGTCAGTTTTCAGAGGATCAAATGCGTCAGGAACCGGGAAGGCGATTCAGTGGTGATGAACAGAAATGCTCAAATTGCCATTCTTGACGAGAACGGCCGGGAGCGCGAGAAGTACCCGATCATATATGGAGCCAAGCTGAGGGTGGAAGAGGGAAAGCGGGTAAAAATTGGAGACCTCATTGCAGAATGGGATCCGTTTTCGACACCCATACTAACCGAGGTTGCCGGCAAGATTAAGTTCGGGGATCTTATCGATGGCGTGACCGTGCGCGAGCAGGTGGACGAGGTGACGGGCCTTGCAACAAAAGTGGTTGCCGAAACCAAGGATCCCAATAGCCGGCCGCGGATTTCCATTAAAGATGAATCTGGCAAAACGGCTAAAATATCTGCTGAATCCGAGCGCTATGCCCGCTATTTCATGCCGGTTGGTGCAAACATTATCGTGAGAGAGGGAAGTCTGGTGAGCCCCGGGGATGTGCTTTCCAAGATTCCGCGGGAAACCACAAAAACCAAGGACATCACCGGCGGATTGCCCCGCGTTGCCGAGCTCTTTGAGGCCCGGAAGCCGAAAGAGGTCACTGTTATCAGTGAAATCGATGGTATGGTTTCATTTGGTAAAGACGTAAAAGGCAAGCGCAAGGTTATCGTCAATCCCGATGTTGCGGAAATCGGTGGCAAAAAACTCAATCCCAAGGAGTATCTTATTCCCCGGGGTAAGCACATTAGTGTTCATGAAGGTGACCGGGTTAAGGCGGGAGAGGCGATCATGGATGGTCTTTCCAACCCGCATGACATATTGAGCATCCTGGGGGAAAAGGAGCTTGCTAAATTTCTGGTTGATGAGGTGCAGGAAGTATATCGGCTGCAAGGGGTAAAGATTAATGATAAGCACATAGAAGTAATTGTGCGGCAGATGCTGCAGCGTGTCAAAATCCAGGAAGTCGGTGATTCAGAGTTCCTTCTGGGCGAACAGGTTGAGAAGTATAAATTTGAGGAAGAAAACGAGAAGATCCGGCAGCAGGGTGGCCAGGTGGCGTTAGCAGAACCGTTGCTGCTGGGCATAACAAAGGCCTCGCTGAGCACGGAAAGCTTTATATCAGCCGCATCGTTCCAGGAGACTACCAGGGTGCTGACCCAGGCTGCGATAGAGGGTAAGATTGATTACTTGCGAGGACTCAAGGAGAATGCAGCCATGGGACGGCTTATACCTGCAGGAACAGGATACCCGCGGTATAAGAAGGTTGGTATTCAGATAGAAACTGAATACGGGAGTGCCGAATACGAAGAATCTGCTTAAAAATAGCAGCAGGTGCAAAAATTGTAAGTAAATAATAAAAATATGAAATTAGCATTTGACAAATAGTAATTCATTTGATACATATTTAATTTTTATTTATCAATGCTGGAAAGCGCAATTTAGGAATATTTATGCCAACAATAAATCAACTGTGTTTTCAGGGGCGGCACGAGATTAAAAAGAAAACCAAGGCTCCTGCGCTCAGGGAATCACCCCAGAAACGGGGGGTGTGCGTCCGCGTCTATACGACGACCCCGAAAAAGCCCAATTCTGCTCTGCGCAAAGTAGCACGAGTCCGGCTCACCAATGGCATTGAAATAACTACCTATATACCGGGAGTAGGCCACAACCTGCAGGAACACTCGGTCGTGCTCGTCAGGGGCGGGCGTGTCAAGGACTTGCCGGGTGTGCGCTATCACATCATCCGTGGAGCACTTGATTCAACGGGAGTGCAGGACCGAAAGAAAAGCCGCTCCAAGTACGGAACAAAACGGCCCAAATAATACCCGGTGACAATCCGGTATGCTGATTTAAAATAAAGCGGTGGAGTACCTATGCCAAGACGACGGGAAGTTACAAAAAGAGCTATACAGCCAGATCCCATATATAATGACAAAACGGTCAGAAGATTTATTAGTAAGCTTATGCTGTGCGGGAAAAAGAGCGTGGCAGAATCTAACTTTTATGGCAGCCTTGATATTATAGGCCAGAAAATTGATAAGCCACCGCTTGAAGTATTTAAACAGGCACTGGAAAATGTGAAGCCGGTGGTGGAAACCAAATCAAGACGGGTTGGTGGTTCGAACTATCAGATTCCTGTTGAAGTCCGCCCCGAACGGCGCATGAGCCTTGCCATGCGCTGGCTCATAAATTTTGCCCGGGAGCGGACGGAAAAGTCCATGAAAGAAAAGCTGGCAGCAGAATTTATTGATGCAGCAAATAACCGCGGCAGTGCTATAAAAAAGAAAGAAGACACGCATAAAATGGCTGCTGCCAATAAGGCATTCGCGCATTACCGGTGGTAATGAAAGCAGAAAGAGATGATGTTGCACCGGTAACTTCATAGATCAGGTGGAGGACGTTCCCTCCTTTTTTATTTCATTCCCCTCACTTAATTAATGCCTTGATCACTACGTGCGTGTGTAAGCACGAGAGAGTTTTATTTTTTTATGAGGAATTGTTTTGAGTCGGATAACACCGTTAGATAAGGTTAGAAACATAGGAATAATGGCTCATATTGATGCCGGTAAGACCACCACGACCGAACGGATACTCTATTATACCGGTGTTTCATATAAGATGGGCGAAGTGCATGACGGCACTGCGGTGATGGACTGGATGGAGCAGGAGCAGGAGCGGGGTATTACCATAACCTCTGCCGCCACGACCTGTTACTGGAAAAATCACCGCATAAACCTCATCGACACCCCCGGCCATGTGGATTTTACCATAGAGGTGGAGCGCTCGCTGCGCATTCTGGATGGAGCAGTGGCGGTGTTCTGTGCGGTTGCCGGGGTTGAGCCGCAATCAGAGACCGTGTGGCGCCAGGCTGACTGCTATGGCGTGCCGCGCATTGCCTTTATTAATAAAATGGACCGTACCGGAGCGGATTTTTTTAGAGTTGTGGAAATGATCCAGAACCGACTCTCTGCAAAGCCTCTGGTGCTGCAGCTTCCCCTAGGCAAGGAGGATCAGTTCCGGGGCGTCATAGACCTCATAACCATGCAAGCGATTGTCTATGATGAAAACAGCCTGGGAGAGGCGTTTCATATAGAGGAGATTCCCCCGGAATTCATGGAAGCATCACGTGAGTACCGGGAAAAGATTTTAGAATTTGTCGCTGACAGTGATGAGCGGCTCATGGAAAAGTATCTGGCAGGCGAGACCATTGCGCAGGAAGATATCTGTTCCGCACTGCGCACAGCAACCACTGCCTTTCAGGCAGTTCCGGTGCTCTGCGGCGCAGCCTTTAAAAATAAGGGGATCCAGCAGCTCCTCGATGCGGTGGTGGACTTCCTGCCGTCCCCCCTTAATGTGCCACCGGTTAAAGGTATGCTGCCATCTGGTGAGGAGGCAGTCCGCAATGCTGATGACCGGGAGCCGTTTTCTGCGCTTGCTTTTAAAATAATGACCGACCCGTTTGTCGGCCATCTGACGTTTTGCCGCATCTACTCAGGTACCCTGAAAAAGGGCAGCTATATCCATAACGCATCCAGGGGAAAACGAGAGCGGGTTTCCCATATTCTCAAGATGCATGCCAATAAGCGGGAGGAAGTTGAAGAAGCCCATACCGGCGATATTGTTGCGCTCACCATAAAGAATACCATAACCGGAGATACCCTCTGCGATGAAGACCACCCGATTATTCTTGAAAAGATGAATTTCCCGCAGACGGTTATCTCGATTGCCATAGAGCCTAAAAGCCAGGCTGCTCAGGGAAAACTTGGTGAATCGCTGGCAAAGCTCGCCCTGGAGGATCCGTCCTTTCGTGTCCACACGGATAGTGAAACGGGACAGACTATTATTTCCGGGATGGGGGAGCTGCACTTAGAAATTATTGTTGACCGGCTTATCCGGGAATTCGGTGTGGAGGCCCATGTTGGGAAACCGCAGGTGGCGTACCGGGCAACGGTAACCCGCCCGGTCAGTGCAGAAGGTAAGTTTGTACGGCAATCAGGCGGCAGGGGCCAGTATGGCCACGTGGTGCTTGAGGTTGAGCCTTTGGAAAAGGGAGCTGGAGTACAGTTTGTCGATAGCATTATCGGCGGCAGCATTCCCCGGGAGTATATAGCTGCCGTGGGGAAGGGCATCTATGAAGCGGCAGAGGGTGGCATATGGGACGGCATCCCCATGATTGACCTCAAGGTGGCGTTGACTGATGGCTCCTACCACGAAGTTGATTCGTCAGAGCGGGCCTTTAAGATAGCTGCCTCCTTAGGCTTTAAGGATGCGGTACAGCGCGCAAAGCCGGTAGTGCTTGAGCCGATCATGAAAACTGAAATCGTCGTGCCTGAAGAGTATATGGGAGATGTTCTCGGGGATATTTCTGCACGGCGTGGCAAAATCATAGGGATGGAAAACAGAAAGGGCATCGCCGAGATAGAGGCCCATGTTCCGCTTGCCGAGATGTTTGGCTACGCCACTGATATTCGATCTATGACGCAGGGGAGGGCAACCTATACGATGCAGTTTCTGCATTACGAAACCCTCTCCGCCTCACTGGCACAGGAAATTTTGGCAAGAGATTCGAAAAACAACTTTTGTGGTATTGGCGGGTAGCTGTTTCGCAGCACACCATTGAAGGAGGAGGACGATGGCTAAGAAGAAATTTGAGAGGAAGAAGCCGCATGTCAATATAGGGACGATAGGGCACGTAGATCACGGGAAGACGACGCTGACCAGTGCGATCACGAGGGTATTGAGTTTAAAGGGACTGGCAGATGTGATGGCCTATGATCAGATAGACAAGGCGCCGGAGGAGAAGGAGCGGGGGTTGACGATAGCGATAGCGCACGTAGAGTATGAGACAGAGAAGCGGCACTATGCGCACATAGATTGTCCGGGGCATGCAGATTATATAAAGAACATGATCACGGGAGCGGCACAGATGGACGGGGCGGTTCTGGTAGTGAGTGCCGCAGACGGGCCGATGCCGCAGACGCGGGAGCACATACTTTTGGCGCGGCAGGTGCGGGTGCCGTCGGTAGTGGTCTTTTTGAACAAGGCAGACATGGTAGATGATCCGGAGCTGGTGGAGCTGGTGGAGCTTGAGATACGGGAGCTGTTGAGCCAGTATGATTTTCCGGGGGATGAGACACCGATAGTGAAGGGCAGTGCGTTAAAGGCAATGGAGAGCAACTCAAAGGACATAAATGCGCCGGAGTACCAGTGCATACTGGAGCTGATGAATGCGGTAGACAGCTATATACCGGAGCCGGTGCGTGATATAGACAAGCCGTTTTTGATGCCGGTAGAGGACGTATTCAGCATATCGGGAAGAGGGACGGTGGTAACCGGGCGAGTGGAGCGGGGGATGGTGAAGGTAGGCGAGGAAGTAGAGATTATCGGGATACGGCCGACGGTGAAGACGGTATGCACGGGCGTGGAGATGTTCCGGAAGATACTTGATCAGGGGCAGGCGGGAGACAACGTCGGGGTATTATTGCGCGGGACGAAGCGTGATGAAGTGGAGCGCGGACAGGTGGTGGCAAAGCCGGGGTCAATCACGCCGCACACGAAGTTCAAGAGTGAGGTATACATATTGACGAAGGAAGAGGGCGGGCGGCACACGCCGTTTTTCAATGGATACCGGCCGCAGTTTTATTTTCGGACGACGGACGTGACGGGAGTGGTGACGCTGCCGGAGGGCGTGGAGATGGTGATGCCGGGAGATAATGTAAGTATGGCGGTAGAGCTGATAATGCCGATCGCGATGGAGAAGGAGCTGCGGTTTGCGATCCGTGAGGGAGGCCGCACGGTTGGGGCTGGCGTTATCAGTGATATAATTGAATAACCGTATAGGAATAGGTAGGATACTGGCGCATGAGAGAAATAATTACCCTTGCATGTACGCAATGCAAGCAGAGAAATTATAATACAACAAAAAACAAGAAAAAGACCACGAATAAACTGGAGCTCAAGAAATACTGCAGATTTTGTCATACCCATACCCTTCATAAAGAAACAAAATAGAATCTTGATGGAGAGTATTTTTCTGCCCATTCCCTTGACGGCTTCAAAGCTCCGCCCTTTTTATGTAAAATCTTAAAGGCCAGTAGCTCTAACGGATAGAGCACCGGACTCCAAATCCGGGTGATGGGGGTTCGAATCCCTCCTGGCCTGCCACGCGGTTTAAACGCATGAGACAGACGCTGTTTCAAAGGGGCTTATAACCTATGAATATAAATATAAAAATAAAAGCAGTAATTGACAGCATCACACAATTTTTTCGTGAAGTAAAAGTTGAACTGAAAAAAATTTCCTGGCCACTCAGAAATGAAACAATTGCATCAACTTCCATAGTAATAATTATTGTTTTGATTATTGGCATTTTTCTGGGAATTGTAGATATAGGACTTTCACGCATTATTAAAATAATCTTGAGCTGAGGCTCTTATGGCTAAACAATGGTTTGTTGTACATACCTACTCCGGATATGAAAATAAAGTAAAGGAG
>CAIYCZ010000239.1 GCA_903924805.1 uncultured delta proteobacterium
AGCCTCATCCCGCTTAGCGTCTCGTTACTTCCATCCCCCGGTCAGTGGTTTCGTCCGCGGTACGCATTCGTTATGCTGATTTTCTGTATGGCCGGTGTCGTGTTCTTTCTGCTTCAGCATGCAGGCATCTATTCCTCAGTGTATACCTGGATGAATGGCTTTCATTTTGCCTACGTCTCTGAATATGGCTACCGGGGATCGGGAAATGTCCTGCTGCTGTTCTATACTATCGTTGATTTCCTTGCGGTTTTTTCCATAACAGTCATTCTTTATTTTGCCATCAGGGAGCGGAAGCACATTGGCAGACTATGTACATCTACACCGCTTCTTATGATTGTCATTATGGGGTTACTGCAGATAGTGTATCTGCTGCTTATCAGGTACAAGTTTACCAGATATTATCTGGTACTTGTGCCATTTTTTATACTGTCCGTCCTTGAGTTTATAAAACATAAAACAATCCAGAAAAAATATTTCATACCCCTGCTCACCGGATATGCACTGTTTTCATTGGCAGGGACCCAGGACTTTTTAAGCTGGAATGAGTGCCGCTGGAATCTCGGTAACCAGCTTCTGCAGCGTGGCATCCCGGCGCGCACGTTGTCGGCCGGATTTCCGTGGGACTGCTGGCACAATATGGATTATTGCTTCAAGCATCCCTATGAGATTGTGCCGCAGAAATATGATATCCCGTGGTGGATTGAGGAACTGGTCCCGGCTGTTGATCCGGAATACCTTATCGCAAATTCACCTGTTCCTTCAGGCTTTTATTACATGAAATACTTCTGCACAGATAGATATAGAGTCATTTATGCCGTTGAGTATTACAGCCTCTTGTATCTGAAAAAATTGAAACTCTATGTTTTAAAAAGACTGGACGCTTTAGGGCCTGTGCGGAGAGGAGAAGTTTTTTATAGTTTTATTGATAATTTTCAGGGGGCAGGCTCAAGCCCTGAAACACCGGTAACCATACAGTCTGTGAATCTTAATAACGGCACCAGAAAGGCGCTTGTTCAGCCGGCAGATACCCGTTGTACGTTTCGTCTCTCGCTGCCGCAGCAGCCTTGCAGTATCAGGTTTTTTCTTGCAACCACGCCTGAAACAGGGGAAAAAAGAAGTGATGGAATTGTGTTTAAGATTTTTTTAGACACTAATCTCGTGGAAAATCTGTTTGATGTGATTGGCATGGTGGGAGTAGAGCAGCGGATAGCCTTTCTTAAGCCCCGAAGCTATTTTCTGGCTTCCCGGACCATATATCTTAATTATCTTGATACGAAGCATAATGCTGATGACGGGCGCTGGCATGAGGCTGTACTGGATATGTCGCGGTTTTCCGGGATGACTGTGGATCTTTCCTTTGCCGTTGAACCGGGGCCGCAACAGGATGCCCAGCTTGCTACCGGGCTGTGGGGTGAGCCGGTTATCGAGACCTACTAAATCGCTGTCTCTACAGCCTGCTTTTAAAAAGAAGAATTTTAACTTATAATACAAGCGAACATTACCAAACCAGGTATACACGGAAAATTAAATGAAGCGGGGCATCGCTTCTGACAAGTATGTTGGAATTTAATGTTTGGCGTGCAGAGGGTTTTCAGAAAATTAATGACTCCATGATTACTGCATGAGGCTCGCCTACATCTGGCTCAGACTATGACCTTGTCGACAACTGGGTGCTTAACGGCAAGAGATATTTCTACCTGCTTGAGGATATAAATAATAACTCAGCAAAAAAGCGGGGTTGGCAATGATTCCGTTTTTATTTTTGATCGCAAACAGGATATACAGAAAGGGAGAATCATGGAAACAGGAGCGAAACGGTTTATTGACCAGCATGTCATTATCACCGGCGCAGCCACCGGCATCGGGCGGGGCATTGCGCACCGGTTTGC
>CAIYCZ010000240.1 GCA_903924805.1 uncultured delta proteobacterium
ACCACTTGAACTATTAGGAGAATAAGATTATGAAAGATGATCCAACCATTAGAAGGATAAGAGAAACAAGGCACAAAATTTCTGAGAGGTTTGATCATAATGTTGAAAAAATTGTAGATCACTATATCAAGATGCAGAGGGGAGATAAAGGTCGTTTGATAACCGCAGGACCCCACAAAAAGAAGCAGGCAGCACACTAACCATTTTACCAATTCAGAACAACAGCTTGAGCGCTAAGGGTAAAATTCACCTACCCAACTAAGTTGACAATCCCCCACCCATTCGGTATCCTTTTTGTATTATTTATAGAGTACTTGTAAAAAAGCAATTTTTAGAGACAACAGGTTAAGTCAATATTCTTTTTCTTTAATACTATAAGTAGCTCAAATGCTCTTATCGTAAGGCTTTTCAAGGCATTTTAATAGTTGGTGAGTTTTTCATGGAACCTTTTAAGTGTTAAACAGCTAATGCAGCTTTTGACAAAACGTCAAATCATAGAGCAGGACAGGGCTTTTTTACACGCTACAGATTGTTTACATGGGTATTTTTGAGCAGGATTTATTTCAGATAGAGGAGGCCGGACATTACCGGAGGCTTAGGGAAATAAGTTCTCAATCAGGTCCCAGGGTACTGGTTGATGGAAAAGAGACGTTAATGCTTGCCTCCAATGATTATCTGGGCCTGTGTTCGCATCCTGCGGTAAAGCAGGCTGCGGAGAAGGCAATAAAAGACTGGGGGACAGGCTCGGGTGCCTCCCGGCTTATCAGTGGGAACACATGTATCTTTCGGGAGCTTGAAAAAAAAATAGCTCATTTCAAAGGGACTGAAGACGCCCTTGTTTTCAGTACCGGCTACATGGCAAATATCGGCCTGCTTTCAGCAGTTGCTGATAAGGGCGATGTTATTTACAGCGACGAGCTAAACCATGCAAGCATAATAGATGGATGTCGTCTCAGCCGGGCACAGATTGAAATATTTCCGCATAAAAATACAGATTACCTTGAATCTCTGCTTAAGAAAGGGGTACCGTTCAGGAGGCGGATCATTGTAACAGATGGGGTTTTCAGCATGGATGGTGACCTTGCCCCCCTTCCGCAACTGGTAGAACTCGCCCAAAGTTACTCAGCCATACTTATAATTGATGATGCCCATGGAACCGGTGTGCTTGGCAGCAGGGGCAGGGGCACGGTGGAACACTTTGGTCTTGATGGCAACGTGGACATCATTATGGGAACCATGGGAAAAGCTCTTGGCTGTTTCGGGGCTTTTATAGCTGGAACGGGGGAACTGAGAGAATATCTTATCAATCGGGCGCGAACCTTTATCTTTACTACCGCACTTCCTCCTTCAGTTGTGGCGGGAGCAATTGAATCGTTGCATGTCATTGAGCAGGAGCCGCAGAGAAGAGGTGCACTATGGAGCAATGTGTCGTTTTTCCGAACCGGCTTGCAAAAGATTGGTTTCAATACCCTGGAAAGTGCCACACCTATAATCCCTATTTTAGTCGGCGAGGCTCGAAAGGCTGTTGCCATTGCACATGATCTCATGAAAGACCGTATTTTTATTCAGGCAATCCGTCCTCCTGCGGTTCCTGAAGGGACATCCCGGCTGAGGGTCACTATAATGGCAACGCATGCGCATGAAGACCTTGAAAGAGCGCTTGAGGCATTAGAGAAGGAGGGGAAGAAG
>CAIYCZ010000241.1 GCA_903924805.1 uncultured delta proteobacterium
CTCAAAACCCGCGTGCGGCAAAAGGCAAAGGTATCCAGCACTATCTGCTCAGGGCTTATTTCATGTCGCGGTTTCTTTTCCATGCAAACAATTCTCCTTATCCTTACGTATTGATTGGCAATTTCATGGTTATGTTATTGCCTCTTGTTTTGTCAGTGGTTTATTACAAACCAGTATTTTTTACAGCCTATTTATAATAAAGTCAATATGATATGGCTACGGGGCAATGGCGGAAGACCACTTGTTCCCTTCCCCGATGCTGGAAAAAAACTACTTTTTCAACAACCTGCTAAACCTTCGCAAATAATTCTTTTACCTGTTCTGTATAATTCCCCAGAGAATCATACAGCGCAAGCGGAGGAAGCACCTTTGCTTCTTTCCCTGCCCCTTTGATTCCTTCCACCAATATAAGATTTGCAGGATCTTTTAAGGTGGGGTGAATAAACTGCAGGGTCTTTGCTTCAATTGCAGCTTTTCTCATCTCATCCATAAGATCAGCTATTCGGGAACAGGGATAAATGGTGACAAACCTTCCCGAAAGTTTCAGAAGATATGATGAGACGGCGGTGAAGTCAGCCAGGGTCCCGTGCAGCTCATGGCGGGAGACAGCCTTTTGACTGTCCGGATTAATTCGTCCGGTTTTTGGCGGATAGAACGGCGGATTGCTTATGACCATATCAAAGGAGCCCGGCTGAAAGGTGTTCCGTAATTCTCTTATGTCCGCCCGAATGATAGTTACCTTATCTTCACACGCGTTATACGTGATATTTTTTTGTGCAAGCCGGGCAAGATCCTGCTGCACTTCTATGCCCACAATTTTCTCAACATCGTTACGCTTGAACAGGATAACCGGGAGTATGCCGCTTCCCGTGCCCAGATCGGCTATTGTGCCGGATGCCCGTTGTGCCGCGAAGGTGCCAAGCAGTATTGAGTCAACAGAAAAACGGTAGCCATGCCGTTTTTGAAAAATTTTAAGCCTGCCCGCAAAAAGCTCGCAGAGCTCATCATCGTGCCGGGCCGGTTTTATTGAACCTGTTTTAGCCTTCCCGGTCATGATAGTCCTGCAATTCTTTTTGCCACCTGCCGAGAAACTCGTCTACTGGTCCACTGGTTGAAAGCGGAGGGAAAATCCTTGCCGTTATGCGCGTGCGGTGCAGGCCGGGGTTTTTTCGTGAAAGAAGAGCCCGGGTTCCCGCGATATAGACCGGCAAGAAGTCTGCGCCGGCACGTTTTGCCGCAGCGCCAATCCCTTTTTTCGGCTCAGCAATGTTTCCGTCAACAGTTCGCATGCCTTCAGGGAACACGCACATGGGTTTTCCTGACTGTAAAACCTGGCAGGAATACTGGAGAGACGCAATGGCCGTATCATGGGTTCCGGTTAAAATAATCCGGCCGATTTTCTGCACAAGGGAAAAAGGAAATCTCCCGAAAATCTGGTTGAGAGAAATAAAGAAGCAATTATTAATAATAGTGAAAGGGAAAAGCCCATAGATAACCAGGCCATCGATATAGGAATTATGATTTGGCGCAATAATGAAAGGCGGGTGAGCAGTCCCCAGATACTGCCTTCCCTCAAGGCGTGCCTTAAAAAAAACGCTAAGCACCATCCTGCAGATACCGTAAAAGCAGAATCGCAAACAGAGCGCAAAAGGATTGTTTCCCGTGGAGACGTGTTCTGCAAGAGGGGTGGCTGGAGAAACAGAGAGTTTTTCTTCTAAAGAATCAGCTTCAATAAGCGCTTCCCGCTGCGGGCCCTCGGCAATGAGTGCCTTAATATCCCGCAAGGTGAGAATAGCGCCGGCCTGCTCTTCGGTTATTTTTATCCCGTAGCTCTCTTCAACGGCAAAGAAGAAATCCAGTTTTGCCAGTGAGTCAAGGCCGAGGTCTGTCTCCAGGTTGTTTTTCAGAGAGGGGAATTTTTTAAGTTTCAGCACCCCGCTGACAAACACGAGAAAAGGGTCCCGGTCTTCCGCAGCGGGTTCCTCCACCGGCCCGGTACTTTCCCGGGATTTTTCTTTTATCAGCTCTGCTACTCTGTAGCGCCTGATTTTCCCCAGGGCTGTTTTCGGCAGCTCTTCATCCGTAAGCTCGATCCGTGTCACCCGCTGATATGCGGGGAGGTTCTGCGCAATGGTTTCAATTTCATATTTAATATCCTGATATATGGTGGAGATTTTATGGCGCGTGAAGTAGTCCTTGTTGGGATAGACGACCACGGTGAGAAATTCCCTGGCAGCTTCAGTGGTGAGGGTTATGCAGAGCTCTTTTATTTTTTCGCTCTGCCGGTAGATTTTTTCCAGCTCTTCAGGATAGATATTTTTTCCCGTGGAGAGGACCAGCACCTCTTTGCTGCGGCCGGTGATAAAAAGGCGCCCCCGGTCATCTATAAACCCGAGGTCTCCTGAATGAAACCAGCCGTCAGTGATGGCTTCACGGGTAAGATCGGGACGCTTGTAATACCCCATCATTACGTTCGGGCCTTTAATGCAGATCTCTCCCTGCTCTAACAGGGGGTCTGCTTTTTCAATCTTTATTGACACGCCCGGTGCAGCCCTGCCCACAGAGCCCGGCAGCGGGTCTGCAAAGGTGCTGATGGCAGCAATCGGAGAGGTTTCGGTGAGGCCGTATGCTTCAAGTAGTGTGAAGCCAAGAAGCCTTAGTTTTTTATGAACCGCTGTATCAAGCCGGGCACCGCCGCAGGCAAAAAACCTGAATCCGGGGAAATTCCGGTGAATGGCAGGGAAAAAAAGTTTCCCTGCATTTATTTTAAGGGGCTGCAGCTTTTCTGCAATTTTCAGTAAGAAATAAAAAAAGATTCTTTTACTCTGCGGCAGCGCTGCAACGTTCTGAAACACCTTATCGCAAAAAAGCTCTAAAACCCGGGGGATGGCGATGAGCACGGTTGCCCGGTGGTTTTTCACCGCCGCAAAGATATCTTCCCCTTTGAGAGACCGGGGGAAAATAACCGATGCCCCAAAGTACGGGGGGGCAAGTACGGTGCAGGCAAAGGGATATACATGGTGGAAGGGCAGTATGGCGACAATCCGGTCATTGCTGGTCACCAGGCCTTTTAGGTACTCAAACATCCGCATGTTGGACATAAAGTTTGCTTCATTGAGCATGACGCCTTTTGGATCGCTGGTGGTCCCTGAGGTGAAGATAATTGACATGGGCTGGCCCTGTGCAAGCGGGGTACTATCAGGCTCATGGTCACCGGCAGCAGGTTTAATATCCTCAAGGTAAATTTTTGGTGTCGCATCGTTAAAAAAGGCAGCGAATGCACGGCCGCATAAAATTACCGAGGGATTGGTAAACCGTTCAATATTCTTAAACTCAGCCCCGCTAAAACGGACATCCCCGTGAACTATTGTGAGGCCGCACAGGTGGGCGCCAAGATATGCTGCCGGCCATGCGGGAGAATTTTCCCCTACCAGTATGGCACGACTTCCCGGAGCTATCTGAAAAGAGCGGATGGCAGCGGAAAAAGAAACGATAAGGGAGCGGAAATCGTGGTAGGTGAGAGTCCTTTCCTCTCCGGTTTCATAATAAAAGAAAGCCGTCTTGTTTCCCAGCTCTTTTGCTCTATTGAGTATATGCTCTGCAAGCGATGTCATGGTTAAAAAGGAGTTTTCTCTATCTGCACTAACGCATGCTGTTATCGAAAAAAAACAGTTCTTTACATGGCAGGAAAAATTAATGATAATTCTATCAGGTGTGGCAATTAAAGTAAAGAACCACAGTTCGCAGAGAAATGCGCTGTGTTCTGGTGAAAGATAATTTCAAGGAGGAGATTTTTAAATCTCCCCTAACCCCTCTTTTAAAAAGAGGGGTATAGTATAGAGTCTCACCCTTTTATAATTATTAAAGGAGGATTTTTCATGAAACCCACTATCTATAAGCTCATTGTGTGTTTGGCTGTACTTGTTCTCATCACGGGGCTGTGCGGCTATTCAGCAGTATTACCGGCACAGGAAGAAAAGGAAGAAACAACAGAAGATTCATCCGGACAAACTTCATGCCCGTCACCGTACATAAAGCTGGTGAGCCCGCGGGCAGCAGCAGCAGGAGCCAGGATAACAATTGAAGGGGCGCGGTTTGGCAAGGATACGGGGCAGGTTATCTTCCCCGGAAATCTTCCGGCCGAGGTTGTCTCATGGCGCTACCAGCACATTGAAGTCATCGTTCCTGACGGAGCTGCAACCGGCAATATTACGGTAATAAGCTCATGCTCAAGCGAAAACAAAAAGGGCCCCGGCGGGTATTTTAAAGTCCTTGAAAAACCAAAAGAGAAGTAACATCTGAGACGGGACGCGGATTTTCGCTGATACACGCAGATTTTTATTGAATTCTATTTTCAATTTGAATTTTCCCAAATCCGGAGAATCTGCACTCATCTGCGTCCATATTGTTAGCTGTCATACATCCACACTATGAAAAAAGTTATTTTAGGAACTGCCGGCCACATTGACCACGGCAAGACCACGCTCATGAAAGCCCTCACCGGTGTTGACCTTGACCGGCTCAAGGAGGAAAAAGAGCGGGGCATTACCATTGAGCTTGGGTTTACCTCCCTCACCCTCCCCGGCGGTCAGCGGGTTGGCATCATCGATGTCCCCGGCCATGAAAAGTTTATAAAAAACATGGTTGCAGGGGTAGGAGGCATAGATATTGTGCTTCTGGTGATTGCGGCAGATGAAGGGGTGATGCCGCAAACACGGGAGCATCTTGATATCTGCAGGCTGCTTGCTATCAGGAAGGGTCTTATTGCGCTCACCAAAATTGATCTGGTGGACAGCGACTGGCTTGAGATGGTGACAGAGGACGTCCGCCAGTTTGTGAAGGGCACCTTCCTTGACGGGGCACCGGTTATTCCTCTTTCATCAGCAACCGGACAGGGCATACCGGATCTTTTGTCCGCACTTGAGCGGATTGTTGCAGATATTCATGAGCGGCCGGCCTCGGGTATTCTCCGTCTGCCCATTGACCGGGTATTCACCATGAAGGGGTTTGGCACCGTGGTAACCGGGACGCTTATGGCCGGCATTGTTTCTGTGGGGGATGAGGTGGAGATATTGCCCGCTGGCATTACAGCCAAAGTGCGGGGGATACAGGTGCATAACGAAAGCGCAGCATCAGTCGGGGCAGGTCTTCGGACTGCAATCAATTTACAGGGAACGGAAAAAGCCCTCATTGAGCGGGGGGATGTTTTGACCTCTCCGGGGACGACGCTTCCCACCCGAAGGATTGATGCCTGGATAGATTATCTTGAAAGTGCTTCACAGCCGTTAAAAAACAGGACAAAGATACGGATTCATACCGGCACCTCGGAAATTATGGGTGAGGTGCGGGTATTACATGGCGAAGAAATAATCCCCGGGGAAAGTGGCTTCATACAAATCATACTGGAAACCCCGTTAGTCGTTTTTCCCCATGACCGCTATGTACTCAGGAGCTACTCGCCGGTTCACACCATTGGCGGCGGAGAGATTCTGGATAACCTTCCCGGCAGGCACAAGAGGTTTTCAGAAGAAGTGATAGAGCACTTAAACATATTGAAGCGGGGAAAGCTTCAGGAGGGGGTCCTTGTTTTTTGCCAGGAGGCGGGGCGCAAGGGGCTTTCCGGTTCACAGATACAGGCGCGTCTGGGACTGGAACCATCCCGGCAGCAGGCATTGATTGAGGAATTGCTTTGCGGCGGGCAGATTGTGTCATTCAGCAGAGACCCCCTGCACATTACTACTCCGCAGACGGTTAAGGAATTGGAACAGCGCATTCTTGAGGAGCTTAAAGCCTATCACAGCAAAAACCCGCTCAAGATGGGGATGCTCAGGGAAGAGCTCAGGGCACGGCTTCCCTATGATACCAGCCCAAAACTTTTTTCATATGCAGCTGATAAGCTGGCTGAACGCAAAAAAATCGGTCTGGCGAAGGAATATCTGTTTTTGTCAGGCCGCAGCCCGGTGTTACAGGATGTGCAAAAAGACCTGCAGAAGAAGATTTTAGATATCTACAGCAAAGAGGCGCTCATGCCCCCCACGCTGAAGGAGCTCATCGAAAAACTTCTTGTTTCAGAAAAGGAAATATCAGGCCTCCTTGCTTTGCTCGTCCGGGAGGGGCACCTCGTGAAGGTAAGTGAAGAGCTGTTTTTTGACGCTCGGGCTGTGCAAAAGCTTACCAGCGATGTAACGTCCTACCTTGAAAAGAATGGAGAAATTACCACGCAGGGTTTCAAGGAGCTGACCGGGCTCTCCCGCAAGTTCATGATTCCCCTGTTCGAGTATCTTGATAAGGCGCGGGTGACGGTGAGGATCGGGGACAAGCGGGTGTTGAGGAAAGTGAAAAGCGAAAAGTGAAAAGTTGAAAGCACCCTGCTACTCGGTGAAGTGCTGTAAAATATTTTTTGCCCTCTTCACATCTTTTTCAATTTGAGCAGCCAGGCTGCCAGCATCTTTAAATTTCTTCTCTCCCCGCAGCCGGTGAACAAACGTGATGGTCATCTTCTTTCCGTAGAGGTTCTTCTGAAAATCAAAGAGATGCACTTCGATGGTGCGCTGGTTCTCGCCGAAAGTGGGGCACGTACCGATATTAACCACGCCGCCATAGGTCCCGCAGGGTGTTTTGGCACGTATCACATAGATCCCGTTCTGCGGAATCAAATTTTTTTCAGGTTTAAGGTTGGCAGTAGGAAACCCGATGCCCCGCTGCTTGCCTTTGACTACAGTCCCTGAAAGGCTATACAGCCTGCCCAGTAATCTCCCTGCCTCGTAAACATCTCCCTTCTTGATAAAATTTCTAATGGTTGTGCTCCGCACCGGTATGTCATCAATCCGTATATCCCTGATTTCCCACACGGTGAAGCCCATGGCCTTTCCCATCTTCTTTAGCAGGCTGGCAGAGCCTTTCCGGTTTTTGCCAAACGCATAGTCATGACCTATCAGAATTTCCTTTGGGTGGAAACGCTTATAGAGAATATTCTCTATAAACTCCTCGGGAGAGTAGCTGGCAAATTTTTTGGTGAACTTTTCGCAGACCAGCACATCAAGGGGGGTCTTTTTCAGGAGCTGTACTTTTTCTGCAAAGGTCGTTATAGTTGGCGGCGCTTTGTGCGGAGCAAGGACGGCGAGGGGATGAGGGTCAAAGGTATAGATGACAGAGACGCCGCCTATTGCCTTTGCCCGCTGAAATGCGTTTTTGATTATCATTTGATGGCCGAGGTGCAGGCCATCAAAATTTCCGATAGTTATAACCGGATTCTTTAAATTAATATCTTTTAGCTGGTGACTGCCTTTAATGAGTTTCATTTTGAAATCTGAACCACAGAGTTCACAGAGAAAATTAAACAGAGCTGATAGCTGTCAGCTTAAAAGTACCATTTTAGACTTCGCCTGGGCAACTATAGTGCCGTCTTCTTTATAAGCGGTGGCTTTTGCATAGACGACCTTTTTTTTCACGCCTTCTATTTCAGCCTCAAGACGAAGCGGCTCAAGTATTATTGCAGGGGTCTTAAAGCGGGCTTCAATCGCTCCGGTTAACACATGGAAACCGCTGTACTGGGCAGCTTTAGCCATAACCTCATCTAAAAGGGTGAGAATAATGCCGCCGTGTACGACATTTTTCCAGCCCTGGTATTTGGGGGCAGGGATAAAGGTCGTCTCAACTTTTTTCCCGCCATCCAAAGAGCGAAACTGAAGCCGTAAGCCTTCCGGGTTGTCCAGACCGCACACAAAGCAGCCCTTGTTGTCTTCAAGGTTCTCTAATTTCACTGAAACAATTCCCTTAAAACTAAACCACAGGGCATGGGGTGATCTGGCGGCTTTCTTAACCCTGTGGCTTGTTGTAACGCCGGTTAATCCTTGACAAAAAGGTCGTACTATTATAAATAAAAGTCTACCATATAGCAACTATTTTACTCTCACTGCTCTTCTCCCCTGATGGGAGCGCGAAAGGGTGAGGGTGAAAAATTATCAGATGTAGCCGCGGGTTTTAGCCTGCGTATAGAAACGCTGGCCCTGAAGGTTGCGGCTACAGTACCGTATATATTGAATCAGTGCCGAAGTGGTGGAATTGGCAGACACGCTAGGTTCAGGGTCTAGTGGGGGTTCCCTCGTGGGGGTTCGAGTCCCCCCTTCGGCACCAGATGATAAGAAGAGGCGTAATCTAAATATAAGGTTGCGCCTTTTTTTATGTTAAAATGATTTGCTATTAGAATAGTTCCAGATTATTATAAAAATAGTTTTAAGAACAGGAGAAAAAAATGAAGCAGACAACAATAAAACTTCCTATTCGTGTAATAAGAGAGATATTACATTGCATGCCCCGAAAAGAGGCTGAAAAACTACTGAAAGCATCTGTGAAAAAAGAGGTAAAATCAATTTCTGCAGCCCACCTTGGCAAGCTTGATGGAATTGCTTCCATTGGAGGGGACGCCGTTAAGGATACTGAAGCAGCATGGCAATAGAGAAGGCTGTTATTGACTCCAACGTTCTACTTGCCCTGATAGACAAGAAAGACAAATGGCACTCAGCTGCGAGTGCTCTTGCAAAAGCATTGATGGAAGCCGGTTGGGACGTCATTTATCTGGATTGTGTTTTGAATGAAGTCATTTCTGTTTTAGGAAGACGGCTTGAAGAAAGGGGCGAACTACGGTCATTTGTAAGTCTTTTAGATAAACTTCAGAAGATTGTTCCGGAAAAAACAATTGAATGGTTGTATCCTTATGTTCCAGAGCATTATAGTAAGATTTTGCACCTGATAAAGGAGAATGAGGGGAAATTAAGTTTTCACGATGCCCTCATTTATTTTTTCATGCAGGAACAGAGAGTAGATATAATTGCAAGTTTTGATGGTGATTTTGATGAGTTGACAGGCATCAGAAGGATAAGCAGCAAAAATGAAGTCGATTGAAAAATAATTTCAGGGTCTAGTGGGGGTTCCCTCGTGGGGGTTCGAGTCCCCCCTTCGGCACCATGCAACATCAATAGGTTACGTCATGCGGCGCAGCCTCTTTTTTGTTTGGTGATGGTTTTGGTCCGATTTATAAAAAATAAAAATGCCCTCACCGTTATGCAAGGGAGGGCATTTTTTAATTCTTGTATATTTCCCAAACTATTTGATTGTTATGCCAAACTGCCTGAGCGTTTCCGGATTCTTCAGATCATCGCGGATGCTTCTCAAAACCTGGGCCAGCTCTTTATTGTTTGCATCAGCCTGTTCCATGTCTTCAAGCAGATCATCAATTTTTATGACCACATTCGAGTCAATTGTTACCTGCCCCTCTCCTATCAGAACCTGAACGTTGGGCAACTGTTCATTTATGAGGTCAGCAAGGTGCTGCTTAAGTTTCGGATTGCTCATCAGCACCGGGGTTATACTGCTTGCATGCTGGTAGAAGAGTCCAACATATTTACTACCCAGAGCAGTTGAGGATAAACGCTTGTCCCGGAATTTTCGGAGAATATTCAAATCGTCCTCTGCATCCTCGCCAAGCGTTGCAACTATTGGACAATCAAACAGGGCAACCCGTATATCAAATTTCTGCACATACCATTGACCGTAATCATTCTCAACCTTCACCTGTACGGTGTGTTTACCAAGCTGTTTTATCGCTGGACTCCAGGCAATAAGCCCTGTATCGGCATCTATCTTCATTCCCTCGGGAGCTTCGTCAAGAGAGAAGATCAACGAGCCTGATACGTATGCCTCAGGAACAACTTTAACCTGATAGGTATATGGTTTATTCACCACCGCAGTAAAGATAGGAGATGAAGTAATGTTCGGAAAAGCGGGAGTGACTACCGTTGTCGTCGTTGTAGGAACCGATGTCGCCGAAATCGTTGTCGTCGTCGTTGGTGCAGCAGCTCCATCCTGCGTGATTAAAACACTATAGCCAGTGCTAACAAATATACGTCCTTGTCGCGGTTCTGACGATCTGTTTGTATCTACCGAATAGACAACGTCACCATTTCCATATATATCGTTAGTTCCCGAGTTGATACTAATCCACGGCGCATTGGCATACGATGACCACACACAGGTGCCATGATTAACCATAACCTGTACCGTGCCTGTTCCGCCCTCAAAGGAGATAGTTGTTATTTCTGGCTTAACAGACAGGCCACATGTGTTTCCACCGCCGCCACTGCCGCCTCCGTCAATGGTGGTTGTGGTTGTGCCTCCGCATACACCATTACAGCCGGCAACCACAGGGTCCTGAATGATACCGGACAATGTATTGGAGTCTGCCGCGCTGTTGTCGCTTATGGTCATGCACAATTTCCGTGATGCAGCATCAAAACTGTCAATGGTAATACTGCCAGCAAGGTTGGCATGCAGCTGTGGATAAATCTCATACCAGTTTCCATTTACAATCTTGTAGAAGACAGGGTTTGCAGGCAGCGAGTCAAACGTCGCACAGAAGCTTATCCGATTGGTCGCATTGCTTACGTTGGTTGCAATCATGGCTATCACCATTGTGGGCTCAATTTCAGACGGCACATTTTCCATGGTCTGAGCAGGCGTCACCGTAACCGACAGAATGGCCGGATCCCCGGGGTCCTGGTTTGCAACCGTCACGCTGGTCGCTTGAAGTCCGTCAGTTGCCGTGCCACCCTGTTTTACGCAGAACGTCCAGCCCGCTATGGTGATAGTCCCGAGCCGCGAGTTCGTGCCGGTATTTGCCGCGACATGATAGGTAACCGGCCCGTCTGCGGGTACCGGCAGGGCAACCGTCAGCCATGAGTCATGGGAGGTCGCAGAGATGTCACCGTCGTCGCCGATAACCTCTACCGTCCCATCGCCCCCTGCTGCGTTGAATGATGCGCTCAGCGGATCAATCATGGGATCCACCCGGTCAAAGGTCCAGTTGGTATTGCTGCCGGAGTCTTTGCTGTAGTAGGCTGTTACCGCAACACTGGATTCTGAATCTTTGACATCAAGGAACTTCAGCGTCTTTGCTCCCTGCGGGTGTATAATCCAGTCGGTGCCGTCCGAGGCGCTGCTGCGAAGCGACAGAAGCGCTCCGGCAGTGCCCTGAAGGTCGAGAATACCTTCGACTGTCGTGATGCACGGCGACTTAATGAAGGTAAGCGTGGAAGTATTAGATGCATGTTTCACGAGATTTTTGAACGTAACATTGCAGGCAAGAATGCTCTGGTCGCCGCCGTCGAGCACCATTGTGCCGTCGTTGTGGTTGAATGCGGCACTTCCGGAGACCGTGAAGTCACCGCTGATATGCAGCTCACCGCTTGTTGCAGTAAATGTTCCGCCGGTAAGATTTACTTCTCCATTAATGTCAACCGTGCCCGTGCCGCCATTGAATGTCCCGTTCTGCTGAATGAAATCACCGTTGACAATCAGAGAGCCGGTGCTCGTTTTTGTAATATTCACCCCGGATGCGGAGATGATGACACCGGCAACTGTTGCTGCAACGTCGATATCCACCGTGCAGTTTTGCTCAAAGAGGACCACCTGATTGGCGCCGGGAGTATCGCCTGAGTCCCAATTGTCTTTATTGGACCATTTTTGATCGCCACCTTCGCAGGTCCACTTTATTATCGCAGGGTTGACCACATAGGTGCCCGCATAGCCGGTTAGTATATTACCTGCATTGTCCTCAGCTTTATAATGTATATACCATGTGCCGCTTTGGCTCACCGTAACGTTTCTTATGAGGCTGTTTCCCTGTGTGCTCCACCCTTCCTCTGGTGTCGTCGTCGTGCTGGCAAGGGCGTACTGCTGGTATTTCAGACTGCTTCCTCCGGCGTCGCTGAATGTCAGGGTAACATCAATCGCAGACGCAATTCCGTTTGCGGGATTCACGGAAACCAACGGTGGAGTGCTGTCCTGAATTACTGTTACGAACCGGCTGAAACTCTCCGACCATCCGTTGGCACTCTGTACGCGCAGGCTTATTTTGTAGGTTCCTGCTGCATCAGCGGAAAAATCGGTTTTTGCCGTACTGGACGGTTCGTATACTACAACCGCATTCTTTGTAACTGTCCATTCGCAGACGGTTATCGGGCTGCCTGAAGGATCGTAACTGGTGTCGATTATGTCTATTGTCTGACTGCCGACGTTTTTAAGGATTTCATTTATTGACAGCGCAAATTCGGCAATGGGCTTGACACTTCCTGATCCCGTATAAAGGCTTTTTGTAAGCTCATTGCTCCATGCGCCGAAGGTATCCTGCACCTTGAGCGAAACAATGTAGTTTTTATCAGCTACCGCTGTAGTTAGCCTGCCGCTGGTCCACGTGCCGCGGGCAACATCCAGATATTTCCACTCTTCCGCGGCAATACCTTTATCACTGCCTGACTGGCTATCCGGGTCATAGGAGCTGCTGCTGTCCAGCGTCACCGTGCCGCTGCTGTACGATACCGTGAATAACGCCAAAGGTTTTCTATGGGCTATAACCGTCCGGATGAGCACGTCTTCATAATAAATATCATATGTACCCGGCTTGTTGAATGTGAGGTCAAGGTCTGATGTATGCGTATTGTTATAGGCATACAGGCCCGTTGTGTTTTCAAATCCGGTAATGTCATGGACAACCTTCCACCTGCCCTGCGGCCAGTCCGCATTGATGGTGCTGGTCAGTGATGCATTTACTGCCGAAAATCTCACATCTTCTCCGACAATGACATAGGCCGGATCGTTTGCTGCGGAATTGTATCGTAGCAGAATATGGTCGGCTATGGCGTTGACCTGCTCGGCGTAGGTGTCCGTTGCCTCAGCGTTCATGTTTACAAAGGTGCCCTTTACGTTATGCCTCTGCAGAAATGCAAGTGACTGGTCCTGATTGACATCGGTTCCCCAGCCTATATAGTATATGTCATCGTTGCTCATGCGGCTGATGATTTCGGCAACAGTCTGGTCGTTGTCGAAATCTGCTATGTGCAGTTCGTTGAGGTTGACGATGAACTTCTGCGTACGGTCATGCCATTCAGGCTCACGGACGACTTCGGTAAGGCTGCGGACATTGTCGGTGGTCATTTGAATATCTCTGAACGAGAATACGGTACTCTGGCAGCAGCCGTGAGAGGAATATCCTGCCAGCGGGCCGAAACCATAACTTCCGAAGGTCTGGGTCAGTGAATAGTTTATCCTGAGAGCATTTAAATCATAATTGCTGTTTAAGCCTTCCCAGACTTTCACATACGAAGGTGTTGCTTCAACTTTGATATACTTTGTCGATGGGTAGGGAGAAGCGGCGCCATCGGTTAATTTGGTAAAACCTGGATAACTGGCTATTAATGTCCCGGCTTGATTGTGAAAATCCTCCACATCCACATTCTGAAATTTATATATTTCGATTTTACTTGTATAATAGTTGATATACATCAGATAGCCGGACATGGTCTGGCTTCCCACGGTGCCGGTAATGCTGGTGTTGAACAGGAACCCGGCGCCTTCCAGCGTATGGGTGCTGATCGTGGTCTCATCTATTCTGAACATGAAGGTTTTTTTCGTGGCCATATCATTGGGCATGTACATGAAATCTTTGTATGCCGGTGCGGCGTATCCATACATATAAATCGTGGTGCCCTGTATGTTGATATGATAGTTGGTGGGAGTGGAACAATCGCTGAACAAATGGTCATATTTAACCCAGCTGAAGTTGCTCTGGGCATCCACCTGGGTTGCCTCAACAGCGGAAACATAAATATCCTCAGCCGGGACGCTTCCCTTTGCTGCCAGGGCGTTTTTCAGATCCTGCTCAAAATTACTCACGTCCACTGTTGAGTTGGCAACCGACAATGCAACGTCAATTTTATTTTTGACGGTCAACGTCAACGTCGGCGTTTCTGCGCGGGAGGGGGCATACAGGGTAAAAACAATCATCAAAAAAACAATTGATGCGCTTACTAATTTTTCAGTTTTCATTTTTTCTCCTTTTTCTTTTTTAATAATTCTATTGTTCATCTGAGC
>CAIYCZ010000242.1 GCA_903924805.1 uncultured delta proteobacterium
GGCAGACAGCTTCCCGGCTATGCTTCACTCATGACAGTCATACTCTTTCTCGGCGGGATACAGTTATTTTCTGTAGGCATCATTGGCGAGTATATCGGACGGCTCATTGTAGAGGTCAAGAACCGTCCAATATATATCGTAGACGGCGTATATAAACAGGAAAAGAAATAACGATGGACCTGAAGGAAGAAGGGATACTATTAGAGTCCGTATGGAATCACTGGTACTACCGCTCCAAAATCAATGCTGTGCAGAAATATATCGGCAATATCCCGACAAGACAGATCCTGGATATTGGCGCAGGGTCTGGTTTTTTTTCTAAACAGCTGCTTAGGCGGACAAACGCAGAAAAAGCGATCGGCATTGACACCAGTTACCGGACAGAAAGAGACGAGATATTTGCTTCAAAAAGTATTCAGTTCCGTAAATGGTACGAAAGCACAAACGCTGATCTTGTGCTGTTAATGGATGTGCTGGAGCATGTTGATGATGATATTGGTTTTCTTAAGGAGCAGGTATCCAAAGTACCATCCGGGACCTATTTTTTGATGACTGCGCCTGCTTTTACGTTCCTTTGGAGTGAACATGATGAGTTTCTTGAGCATAAACGTCGCTACACACTTAGGCAACTGGAAATTCTGGTGCGAGAAGCAGGATTGAGCATCGAACGTGGCTCCTATTATTTTGGATTTATATTCCCCCTGGCAGCCGTTGTAAGGCTGCTTGGCAAATGGAAGAAATCCGCCGACAATGTGCCGAAATCAGACCTGAAACAATATTCCAGATTAACAAACGCAGTCCTCTCATTCATTTGCTGGCTTGAACTGCCTTTATTACCTTACAACAGGCTTGCCGGCTTGAGTGCATTCTGTCTGGCAAGAAAGCAGGACGCGGATCAAGGGGTTCTACATCGAGATGACCGATAATGAATAGCATCAGGTTTGATATCTGCCCTTGCTGTAGCTGTTCCGACTTTATTATCTGGTGGAATAACCGGCTGCCGGAAAGCTTAAAGGGATGGAAAGACTTTTTCTATGGCGGCAGGCGATTTATCCGAGATATTATTTCCTGCCGATCCTGTGGTTACCGTTTTATCAACTCGCTTACCAAGGATTCTGAGAAGTGGTACTCACGGCAGGATATCGAGGTATACCGCAGTATGGAACAGTTCCGAAGTCGTTACTTTGAAGATATCAAGAATGATATGCTAAAGAGGTTTAACAAGACATTCCCCACCGATGCAGCAGCGCTCGACATCGCTTGTGGTGATGGTCTGTGGCTGCAACTATGGCATGCTGACATGAAACTGTTCGGCACAGAGGTATCTGATAATTTTAAAGAGATACTTACAAAAAAAGATATAACCATCCTCCGTGATGAAGAGTTACAACCGGAACAATACGACCTTGTGTCCATGTTCGACTTCCTTGAGCATGTGGAGGTGCCGGATAGTTTTCTTGCTCATAAATGGCGTCTGGTAAAACCCGGCGGATTTTTGATCATAGGCGTGCCGGATATGGGGAAGATAGCGGCTCGTATACTGGGATCGAGATACTACCTCGTATGCCCGATGCATTATAGCTACTTCGACTCATTGTCTCTTGGTAAGCTTCTGCAAAAGAGCTGCCCCGACGCAGATATAGCAATATATCCGTCCCCGCCGCTAAAAACGGATCTGAGCGGTATGATAAAGTGGCTGGGTTACAAGAAGCCGTTGCCAAAGGTCATAAACATCCGGTTGCCGGTAGGATATGCCGCCAGTATCATTGCAGTGGTAAAAAAACAGGCGGCTGAAAGCAAACGGAGACAAATTAATAAATGAAAAAGCTACATCAGAGCGGGGTAATAACCAGCGGTGGACAAGATGTAAGATTCCGGCTCGGCGAAGATGATTGCCCTGTTTGCGGTTTTGCCGGTGGCGGACCTACAGTTTATAAATATGCAGAGTATTCCATAATAAGGTGCGCTGCCTGTTCTACCATGCACTTGTATCCTATACCTGATGATGAATCTCTTTGTCTCATCTACAATACTAATTACTACAAAGACGATGAGGAACAGCATGGATATAAAGACTACAGGAGAGATGAAGAGATGATCCGCAAAACATATCGGAGGCGGTTTGAGTTCATAAAATCAAGTCTTACGGACGAATGCATAGCTGCAGGCATTATAGAGATAGGCTGTGCACTGGGCTTCGGCTTGCAAGAGGCCAAAAGGTTCTTTAACTCAATGGTCTGCGGCGCAGATATTTCTCAGGAAGCCATAGAAAACTGCCGGAGGTCCGGTTTTGAGGTGAGCCTGTGCGGAGTGGATGGGACCTTTCAAGTAAAAAGCGAAAAAAAGTACGGGCTTGTGTACGCTTTCGATGTGTTGGAGCACCTTCGTAAAATCGACCGCTTTGTGACCTGGACAGATTCCATCCTCTCTGATAACGGCGTTTTTGCCCTTACCACACCAGATATGAGCGGTTTCCTGAATAGAGTGCTGGGAAGCCGTACGCCATCCATAAAAATCCCACAACATATCATATACTTCACCACAGATACATTGCA
>CAIYCZ010000243.1 GCA_903924805.1 uncultured delta proteobacterium
CCAAGCCATAATATTGAATAAAGCGCTATGACGCAGGATAGTATTTGTTCAGTGACATCTTATAACGTAACATCTTTTGAACACAGAGTAGTTCTCGGTGACCTCTGTGGTTTTATAAAAATTCTTGATTTCCTGATTTCCCGATTATAAATTAGAGAATCACTTCCTTGTGCCGGTGTGCATGACAGTTAATATTTACCGCAACCGGCAGGCTTGCGATATGGCAGGGGAACAGTTCAATATGCACCGCGAGAGACGTTGTTCGCCCGCCCAGTCCCTGCGGCCCGATGCCGGAATCATTAATAGCCTGTAAAATTTCTTTTTCAAATGCTGCAAGTTCAGCGTCAGGGTGGACGCTCGAAAGCGGCCTGAGCAGCGCTTTTTTGGCAAGCAGTGCCGCCTTCTCAAACGTTCCCCCGATGCCCACGCCGACAATGGTTGGCGGGCAGGGATTGGCTCCCGATTCCCTGACCCGGTTTACTACAAATTCCTTGATGCCCTTTTTCCCGTCAGAGGGCCTGAGCATGGTAACCCGGCTCATGTTTTCACTTCCGCCTCCCTTGGGAGCAAATATGATTTTTAGCTGGTCACCCGGCACCGGTTCAATATGAACAATAGCCGGTGTATTGTCGCCGGTATTTTTCCGGGTAAACGGGTGGCAGATAGATTTTCTCAGATAGCCTTCAGCATAGCCCTGGCGCACACCCTCGTTAATTGCTTCAATTAAATTACCATCAACAATCCTGACGTCATCCCCCAGTTCAACAAAGAAGACGGCAAAGCCGGTGTCCTGACACATGGGTATGGATTCATCCTGTGCAATCCGCGCATTTTCAATAAGAATGCCCATAATTTCTTTGCCGATGGGAGACTCCTCGTCTGCCTGTGCCGCATTGAAAGCCTGCAGCACATCATCGCCAAGCTCGAAATTGGCCTCCATGCACATTTTTTTTACCTGCTCAATAATTTTTTTACAGCGTATCTGCTTCATACTATTGCTTAAAACCAGTGAAGTAGGCTTGGGCTTTCCCTTTCTTCTCATACGCCAGAGGAAGTCCGCCAAATTCAAAAAATGCAGTGGGTATTTCTCTGTGAACGCTGTGGTTCCTTTTTTGTTTTGAGGCAGATTTTATAGACAAAAAAATGTGATGTCAATGAGATTAAAGAATTTTCTTTGTTTCCTGACTGTTTTAATAGTATAAAAAATTATCCCATAAAAAGGAGGCGTGAAGTACAAAAGCAATGCTGGTCAACGTTGATCTACATATCCATACCAATTATTCTCCCTGCGCTAGTCTTGCCCTGCAACGGATTGAAAAAATTGCTCTCAGGCGGGGCTTAAACTGCATTGCCATTACCGACCACAATACCATTGACGGGGCACTGGAGCTGCAATCTCTTGCAAAACATATCAGGGTGATTGTGGGAGAAGAGATAAAAACCCTTGAAGGTGAAATTATCGGCTATTTTCTTAAGGAAAGAATTCCGCCGGCCCTTTCAGTCAGGGAAACAATCAAAGAAATCAGGAGGCAGGGCGGCCTTGTCTCCATACCCCATCCCTTTGATGCCTTTCGCACCTCACGGATTACCCGGGCAGCACTCGAGCAGATAATCTCTGAGGTGGATATGATTGAAGTTTTTAATTCACGGGATCTGTTGCAAAAGGTGGATAACGTATTTATTGAGGAATGGAAAAGAAACGGAGTGGTTCCGGTTGTGGGCAGCGATGCCCACCAGGGCTGGGAGATTGGAAAGTCCTATGTGATCATGGAAGATTTCACTACTCCGCAGGAATTCCTCTCCAGTATCAGAACCGCTCAGCTTATCTCAAAGAAAAGCCCCATCTGGGTGCACCTTGTTACTAAAATCGTTAAGCAGTTTAAATAACGTTTATTCACCGCAGAGGGCGCTCAAAGCAGGCCGCAGAATTACACGGATTTTTACGGAAGTTTAAAAAAATATTTTCTGTGCTTTTCTGTGTTTTCAGTGGCTAAACAAAAAAGCTTATTCTCTGCGTTATCTGCGGTGAGTTATCCTTCTTTTGCCTTAAAAAACAGCCACCCGTTCTCCCCGGCTTTGGCAAATTTGAGCAGGATAAATTTTCCATTAAGTCTTTTGCCATGCAGGAGGAAGACTATTTTATTTTTCTTCCGGGATTCTACATCGAACGTACCTTCATCCCAGATGCTCACCGTGCCTTTGCCGTAACCCTCTTCAATAATGCCCTCAAAACCTATATAGTCCAGGGGATGGTCTTCCACCTGTATTGCAAGCCGTTTTATACCCGGCTCAACAGGCGGCTCCTTGGGGACTGCCCAGCTTTTAAGCACCCCATCAAGCTCAAGCCGCATATCCCAGTGGAGATGTGATGCGTGATGCTCATGGACAACAAACCGCATAGCTAATAATCTGTGATTCAGGAAATCAGGAATGGTTTATTTAACAATCTGGAGCTCAAGAACTCAGGATTCTTCTTTTTTCTTTCTTGAGTTCCTGAGTTCCAGATTAACCTTCTTTGTATGTTGCTCCGTGTTCAAAGGGATTTCAATGCGGAAGTCCAAAGATGTAATAGATGCTGCAGAGCAGGCCCAGGACTACAGACCCCCAGGTCAATTCTTTAATCCGTCCTGAAAACAACTTAAACAGGGGGTACAATACCAATCCCGCGGTCAGACCGTTTGCGATATTATAGGTAAACACCATCATTACTATGGTTGCAAATGCCGGAACCAGCTCGGTTAAATCATTAAAATCAATTTTAGTAACTGAACCCAGCATCATGACCCCGACTGCTATCAGAGCAGGGCCATAGGCATATCGCAGATGCTGCAGGGGCTCAACCAGAGGAATAAAAAACAGTGACATTGCAAACAGTGCGGCGGTGCACACCGAAGCAAGCCCGGTTCGTGCACCTTCGCGTATGCCGGTGGCCGATTCAATATAGGCGCCGCTGGTCGATGTGCCCACCACGGCGCTGAACATGCAGGTTACCGCGTCAACCATCATCGGACGCTCAATCCGGGGAAAATCTCCCTTTTCATCGAGCATGTTCCCCGCAGCCCCAACACCGACGAGAGTGCCCAGCGTATCCAGAAAGCCCATTAAAAACAGGGTGAGCAGAATCGGCAGAAACGACAACTTTAATACCCCCGGTATATCAAGCTTAAATGCAATAGCTCCCAGGTTATAGTCTCCGGTGAATGGCAGAGCAATCACGCCGCGGGGTAATTCACCTATCCCTATGACATAGCCAAGCCCGGCAGTTACGGCAATCCCCAGCAAAATCCCTCCCCGAATCTTGTGATAGATGAGCAGGCAGATGAAAAAAAAGCCAAACAGCGCTAACAGCACCTGAGGATCGCGGAGGTTGCCAATTTTGACAGGCACGTCAGGGGCATGGAGCACCGTAGAGTTCGGCGCCAGAAGCGCTTGCGCGGGAACACCGGTCACAAAACTTGTGACGATGCCCGTTTCATAAAGACCGATGAATGCGAGGAATAACCCTATGCCAACCGCAAAGCTATGTTTCAGGCTGACTGAAATTGAATTTGCCAGCCACGAGCGAATACGCAGCAGGGTGATGAGGACAAAGCCAGCGCCGCTGACAAAAACTGCCCCGAGCCGCTGCTGCCAGCTAATTCCCATTATCACCAGCCCGAAGGCGATAAAAGCATTTTCGCCCATATAGGGAGCGACGGCAATCGGCCGATTGGCATATAACCCCATCATCAGGGAGCCAAATGTCGCTGCCAGAATAGTGGCGACGGTACTGGGGCCGTAAGGAATCCCGGCAAAACTCAAAATAGCCGGATTAACTACAATAATATATGCCATCGTAACAAACGTCGTTGCACCTCCGAGAATCTCGGTGCGAACCGTCGTTCCATTTTCACGCAGTTTAAATAATTTCTCTACGAGTGATGTTGTCATAGGTGCTATCCTCTCGTGCAGTTAAAACATTTGAACAAAATATGCTATCCCCTTTCTCCACCGTTTTTATATATCGCTTCATGCAACACGCCGATATAGGGCAAATTTCGGTACTCCTCAGCATAATCAAGTCCATAGCCAACCACAAAGACATCGGGAATTGTAAATCCGTTATAATCAGGGGTGATTGCAACCCGGCGCCGGGCCGGCTTGTCAAGAAGCGTGCAGACTTTGAGCGAGCGGGGCTTGCGGGAATGCAGCCGTTCTAAAACATACTGGATGGTTAGCCCGGTATCAATGAGATCTTCAATGACTAAAATGTCGCGGCCTTCTATGGCGAGGTCAAGGTCTTTGCGTATCCGGACTGTCCCGCTTGATGTCGTCGCGGCACCGTAGCTTGATACTGCCATCAGGTCATAGGAGAGCGGCAGTTCAATTGCCCGCATCATATCATTCAAGAATGGAACCGCGCCCTTCAGGATCCCCACCAGAACCGGTGCTTTCCCCTGGTATGCTTCGGTAATTGCCTGTCCCAGATCTTTTACCCGGGCACTGATCTGCTCGGCACTGTAAAGTATTTCTTTTACCTCGGTTATCAACCTGGCACCCCGTATAAAATCATAGGGCGATATTACTTCAATAGCTTCCAGGCTGTCAATTTGATTTGGAAAGCAAATTTTAAACTTGAAGAACTCGAATAATTAAGTAATTCATTGACACGCATATCCTGCTTTGCTATGTGCACCAGTATGAAAGATAAAGGGCGAGGGCAATGGGACGAGCTGTTGATAGTAAGCTGATTGAACGCGGCATCAAGGTTGCTGATGCAAAAGTTTATCAGCAGGACAAAATCTGGTCACGGTACAGCAACGATAAAGTTGATATCGGTGAAACGCTTGCCAGGGTTATAAGAACCCTTGCCCGGGCCTTTCCTCTCTCCAGACCCCTGCGGGCTCTCTCCGTGGGCTCCAGTAACGAGCCCCAGTTCAGGCTCCTGGAAACTGCCTTTCGCGGCGGGCTCTACCTGCTTGACATTGAGAAAGAGGCTCTTGAAGTGGTTCAGGAGCGCATCCACCGTCAGTGCACCGACCATGTCTTTCCGATCCTCAACAATTTCACCAAAATCTTTTCCCATGACCGCAGCACCTGCCGGTTCCGAACATCAAAACTGGACGGCAAAAAGATGAACCTGATAACGCTGCATCACTCCCTGTATTATTGTGAAGCGTCAGGCTGGAGCACCATCTTCACCAATCTCTACCGGCATATCCTTGCCCCAAAAGGAGCCATTCACGCAGTGCTCATGGCGGCAGACAGTGATGACCCGCACACCACCACCGGGCTCTATAATCATTTTGCGGGGAAATTTTTTGGGCATCACAACAATCAGAACCTCTTTACCTTCAGGAAGGCTGTGCAAAGCAATCGCCTGTTCAGTAAGGCGCAAATTCATATAAAGAGAAGCTGCGTCAATTTTTTTGTGGATGATTTTGAGCAGTTCATGGCAGTTATCTGGATGATTCTGCTGTATCCGGGGGTGCACCAATACACACAGCAGCAGAAGGAAGAAATTACGGAGTTTGTATACCGGCGTTTCTGGAAAAAGAAAAAACCTCTGCTGCAGGTCCAGGATCATCTGGTACTCTACCGGGGGCTGGGATTCAGGGGGTTAATTTAAGCCACAGAATTTCACAGAAACTTTCTGAGATTTAAGATAAATTTATTCTATGTGGTTCTTTGTATTGCAGTCGCTAATTTATTTCATCGTTGCCCTACCCGGTTGTTGAAAAAGTGGTTTTTCTCAGGCTGGTCAAAAACATTC
>CAIYCZ010000244.1 GCA_903924805.1 uncultured delta proteobacterium
CTCTGACTCCCGGAGCTGAATTTTACTATCAAGCAAGAGATTTCCGGCTTTTCTTACCTCTTCATCTCTAAACCCCTTCTGCAGGAGAGCAAGCTGGGCTTCAAGCTCCCGCAAATGGGCCTGTGTTTCCTGCAGCTGATATTCCGATTTTTCCCGGTCAATTTCAGCAAATACGGCTCCTGCCGTTAACCGGTCTCCATCATCGAAATTAAGTTTGAGGATTTTACCTCCGACCTCTGCGCGTATATCAATCTGGGTAGCTTCCAGGGTACCGGTTGATTCTACCAGGCCCCCATTATGCTGGTTGCACGCGCAGAGAATACAGATAGCGGCAAGGAGAAAAGAGTTTCTCATAATGTGTAAAACCTTTGTTCTCACAACGGGTTATCCTTATTAAGCTGTTTGAAACATTCCGGACAAAGCGGCTCCCCCTGTTCAAGATACTCAGCCGCCTGCGTGAGCATGGCCCCGCAGCAACTGCAGCATACATATTGAATAGACCCCACGCAGAGGTCGTCATTCGTGTAGGGAAGCCATGTCATTATAATAGCATTAATTGGGTAATTGGAGAGAATTATGCTCCCTGGTGCCCCGGGTGTTGGCTATGCACGGATCACCAGGGAGCATTACAGGAAATGGTTTAAATTTTAGCTTTATACCATATTTAAACGAATCAATCTATAAATTAAGTACCTGATTTTTTTGTGACGCAGTGCTTTTCATTGTAACCATAGTGTGTCTATGATCGTTTCACAGCCGGCGCGGCGTGATTTATCCTTGACAAGGTTTTTTGTTTATGAACTAAATAAACAAACTAAATTTTTTAAAATGAATAATAATGGAGGTTCTTTACATCATGGGTATTTTTAAAAAAGATATTGATGTAATCAGCCCGGATACTGCTGAGCCAATAAATCGTGATACGGTTATCGGCTGCGGTACTGCCATTGAGGGGATAATTTCTTCCAAGGAAAATGTATGTGTTGAAGGAATGTTTAAGGGAAAGATTTTGAGTGAGGCAGCCGTGATTATAGGTGAGACCGGCAGGGTTGAGGCTGATATCAAGGCGGATACTGTGCTTATGAGTGGAGAGGTACAGGGCAATATTGTGGCAAAAACAAGGCTTGAAATTACCTCCCATGGCAAGCTTAAGGGAAACATAAAGACACGCAGCCTGGTTATTGCCGAGGGTGTTCTGTTTGAGGGGAATTGTCAGATGGCCTGCGATGAACCGGATGGAGAGCCCGGCACCCAGCCTGGAAACAGAACAACTGACGGGAAAATAGTATAACGCTACTGACTGATGACCGTGTATTTTCAGAAAGCGGGGAAAGAACATACTCGGGAAACACTGCAGATCGCAAAAGATCAGGCATTACACAGGGGGATATTGTTTATTCTTGTTGCCTCAACCTCTGGTGATACCGGTATACAGGCAGCACATCTGCTTCATGAAACGGGTATCCGGTTAATTGTCATAACCCATAATAGCGGATTCAAAGACCCCGGAGCCCAGGAATTTGATCAGAACGCAAAAGAAGAAATTTCGCGTCTCGGAGGGATTGTCTGTACCGGTACCATGGCCCTCAGGGGCGTGGGAGCAGCGATACGGGATAGATATACATTTTCCCCTGAACAGATAATAGCAGATACCCTGAGAATGTTTGGACATGGCGTCAAGGTCTGTGTTGAGATGGCGGCTATGGCTTCAGACGCAGGGTTGATACCTCCCGTGGATATCATAGCAGTTGCGGGCAGTCAGAGGGGTGCTGATACGGCGGCACTCATTAAAGCAGATTCTTCAAACCGTTTCTTTAACATCAAAGTGCGGGAAATTCTGGCAAAGCCCTTTGATTTTTAGGCAGATCACTATACCTGTCTCAATTCCTGCCTGACAGCAGTGAGCGCTCCAGTAATCACATAACATAATCTTTTCAATAAATTTTCTTCTGGAACTCAAAGAATGTGGCTCTGTCTTAGTCTATTATATATTATATGATTATATGAGCATC
>CAIYCZ010000245.1 GCA_903924805.1 uncultured delta proteobacterium
ACATAGTTGCCTTATACGGCACAAAAAGCGAGAGTGGCGGAATGGCAGACGCACTGGAATTAGGATCCAGCGGGAAACCGTGGGGGTTCGACTCCCCCCTCTCGCATAACGTGAAGGATATTGCAGGCATGAAAGTTGAAATAGAACACGTGAGTCCAATTCGGAAAAAAATGACTGTTGCACTTCCTCCGGAACTTGTCGATCGGGAAGTTGATAAAGCGTACCTCAATTTACAAAAAGATATCAAACTGAAAGGGTTCCGCCCGGGCAAAGCACCCCTGTCCCTGCTTCAGCGATACTTCAAGGCTCAAATTGAGGAGGATGTTATCTCAGCCCTTGTCCAGGAATCCTATCCAAAGGCACTCAGTGAAACTAATAGTTTACCTGTTTCACAACCTGCCATCGAAAAGGGCCTTCTGGAAAAGGGTAAGGAATTTAATTACACTGCAAGCTTTGAAATAAAACCGGAAATCGCTGTCCAGGGCTACCGTGATCTTGAACTCGAGAAGGAAAAACTGGCGGTAACCGATGAAGATGTCGAAGCGCAGCTCAAGAACCTTCAGAATATGCATGCAACCCTGAAAACCATAGAAGGGCGCGCAGCACAGAAAGAAGATTGTGTGCTCCTTGACTATGAGGGAACCATCGAGGGGAAACCGTTTGTCGGAAGCTCCGTAAAAGACCACCTCCTGGAAATCTCTACTGACTCTTTTTTGCCTGGTTTCACCGAGCATCTAATGGGACTGCGGGCCGGTGATGAAAAAACATTCTCAATAGGTGTCCCGGATAGCCACGCGCGAGAAGATCTGGCAGGAAAAACAATACAATTTAAAATACGGGTAAAGGAAATAAAGGAAAAAGTGCTGCCATCCCTTGATGATGATTTTGCACGGGATTTAGGGAATTATCAGAACCTTGATGATTTAAAAGTAAAAATCAGGGAATCCGTCAAAGCAGAGAAGGAGCAGCGCATTGAGGCCAATTTAAGAGAAAAGATTATGGCTATCCTCATTGAAAGAAATCCCTTCGAGGTTCCCGCCTCCCTGATAGAGAGTCAAATACACACTATGATTTTAAGTGCCCAGCAAAGACTGTCTGCTCAGGGGCTGAAACTTGAAGATTTTCCTAACACCATTGAAAAGCTTTCCGAAATGTATAAAGAACCTGCGGAGAAGCAGGTCCGCTTTGCACTTCTGCTTGAGGCAATTGCAAAAAAAGAAGACATTACGATAGAGGATAATGATCTTGAGTCAAAATACCAGGATATCGCCAGCACCATTAAACAGGATATGACCACTATTAAAAAATCCATAGATAGTGGTCTTTTAAAAGCTCAGATACTTGAAGAAAAGGCAATTAATTTTATAACTTCTCAGGCAACCATTAAAGAAAACTGAGAGCCCGTACAAATAACCTTCACAAAACTGCAGAGTGATAACGCCCATGAATAACCGTCCAGCAATGCAATTAGTTCCATTTGTGGTCGAACAGACAAACCGGGGTGAACGGGCCTATGATATTTATTCCCGTCTTCTTAAGGACCGGATTATTTTCCTCGGTGGGACCATTGATGATAACCTCGCTAACATTATCATTGCGCAAATGCTTTTTCTTGAGTCAGAGGACCCTGAAAAGGATATTAATATTTATATCAATTCACCCGGTGGTCTTGTGACAGCAGGGCTGGCCATATATGATACCATGCAATATATCAAATGTCCGGTCTCAACCTTCTGTTTCGGACAGGCTGCCAGCATGGCAGCTGTGCTGCTGGCTGCCGGAGAATCCGGAAAGAGATTTGCGCTGCCTCACTCGCGAATCCTTCTGCACCAGCCCATGGGTGGATTCCAGGGTCAGGCCACCGACATAGAGATTCATGCTCGAGAGATCCTGCGCATGCGGGAGGAACTTGACAGCATTCTTGTTAAACACACCAGCCAACCATTAGAAAAAGTGCATCAGGATACGGAACGGGATTTCTTTATGGACGGCGAGCAGGCAAAAAAATATGGTATAATAGATAAAGTTATTACTAAACGGGAATTGCCTAAGAGTAAAGAAAGCGGAGGCTCATAATGGCCAATAAGAAGGGTCCAGGTAAATATAGCCAGCTCTTTTGTTCGTTTTGCGGCAAAAACCAGGAAGAGGTAAAAAAGCTCGTCGCGGGGCCATCGGTATATATCTGTGATGAATGCATTGAGCTGTGCAATGATATAATTACAGAGGAAGAAGAAAGGGAGTCTATCGCGCGGAAGAAGTCCACTATCCCCAAACCGCAGGAAATTAAACTCTTCCTGGATGATTATGTAATTGGTCAGGAGCGGGCAAAAAAAATCCTCGCCGTGGCCGTGAACAATCATTATAAAAGAATTGAATGGCAAAAGGGAATGAATGATGTGGAGCTGCAGAAGAGTAACATCCTCATCATCGGCCCTACCGGAACCGGGAAAACACTGCTGGCACAAACGCTGGCTCGCATGCTTAACGTCCCGTTTACCATTGCGGATGCTACGTCCTATACCGAGGCCGGCTATGTTGGCGAAGACGTAGAAAACATCATTTTAAGTCTCCTCCAGGCAGCAGATTATAATATTGAGAGGGCATCCCGCGGTATCGTCTACATTGACGAGGTAGACAAAATTTCCCGCAAATCAGACACTCCTTCCATTACCAGGGATGTCTCTGGCGAAGGGGTACAGCAGGCCCTTCTGAAAATTATTGAAGGCACCGTCGCTAATGTGCCGCCTAAAGGCGGTCGCAAGCATCCGCAGCAGGATTTTCTCCAGGTTGACACCTCAAACATTCTGTTCATCTGTGGCGGAGCTTTTAACGGTCTGGAAAGCAGCATCGAGCAGCGCATCGGCAAAAAGACCATGGGTTTTGGAGCAGAACTAAAAAATCGGGAAGAAAAAAACATTGGTGAAATCCTTAGACATGTTCAGCCTGAGGACCTTATCAAGTATGGACTCATCCCTGAACTTGTAGGCCGGCTCCCGGTCATAGCAACCCTTGAGGACCTCAAAGAAAAAGTCCTTGTTGATATCCTTACGAAACCAAAAAACTCCCTGATAAAGCAGTATGAAAAACTGTTTGAATTCGAAAATGTAAAACTCCGGTTCAGCCAGGACGCTTTGGCTGCCATAGCGCGGGAAGCAGCGAAGCGCAAATCCGGTGCCCGTGGGCTGAGGGCAATACTTGAGGAGATTATGCTCGATATCATGTATGACCTGCCCTCCTACTCAAATGTTGAAGAATGCCTTATCAATGAAGAGGTTGTTTTAAGGCGGGAAAAACCTCTCCTGGTTTACGGCAAGCAGTCGGCATAAAAAGAAAGGAATGTATCTATCGTGATATTTAAATCCCCGAAGGATAATGAAATAAAGATC
>CAIYCZ010000246.1 GCA_903924805.1 uncultured delta proteobacterium
CACCTTTACCTTGGCCAATTTTCAGGCATGGAGTTGGGCAGAGTATGATAACCTTCTTTTTACAGGAGTTGCTCGTTTGGCAAATGGTGCTCGGATAGTGTATACTGCAACAGGTTCCACTGCGGACGGAGCATGGGCTTATGCTGTCGGTGGGAGCGGTAATACTAAACCAGCCGATCCGGCAGACCCGACATCAGATGGTTTTGGATCAAAGGCAATTAATATTATTAACAATAAACTACAGCCTAAGAATATAATGATAAATCTTTTTACCTACAATTCGGCTCTGTATGCAGGCACAGCGGTTGACAACCTGAGGTTCACAACGAGCGGTGCAGAATTGTGGAAAGCAACCGGGCCGGGAAATAATCTCACCTGGACCAAGGTGACCGGAAACGGCTTTGGCGATACAAACATCTGTCAGTTTGAAGCGTTCACAGTTTTCAATAACACCCTCTATGTTGTCGCATCAGATGCAGTGTATTCCAATTTTATAGGAGAAATATTGTCTGGTTCTACAGGAGCAAAAATTTACCGGATTCAGGTTCCTACTCTTATTGAGCTGACCAGTTTTGATGCAGCAGCAGGCTGGAAGCGCATTGTGCTTAGCTGGAAGACTGAATCAGAAACAGATAATGCCGGGTTTAATATCTACCGCTCAGAATCAGCGAATGGAGACTATACAAAAATCAATGGTTCGTTGATACCGGCTAAGGGTTCCTCCACCCAGGGCGCGACCTATCAGTTTATTGACAGGGATGTGGAGAAGGGCAAAACCTGTTACTACAAGCTTGAGGACATTGATCTGTCAGGGAAAGCCACGCTTAATGGGCCGGTAAGCGCAACGCCATGGGCAATTTTTGGATTCAGAAAGTAACCAGCAGTAGAAAATAGTATCTTAAAAAGGCAGAGGCTTTATATGACCTCTGCTTTTTTGTTTTGCACAGATGCCGGTCAGGATAGTTCTAGATTTAAGTGATTTTACTGGTCAATGTTTTTATATATCAGAAAATAGAAAGCCCCGCCATGAATGCATATCATGCCGGGGCTTTCACATGCAACAGTGTCAGTTTAAAAAATACTACGCTTTCTGTGCCTGGCCGATAACGCTGGCAATCATTCCCATGTCGCCATCGATGATCTGCTGCATACGCTGTTTCAGGGCATCGGAAACTTCAGGCATGGCGATGAACTGTTCCATGACCACCTTGGTGAAGTCATACGGCGTTGCTTCAGCCTCATCGACCACAATGGGGTTCTTCTCCGAAAGCTCAAAGAGGAAATCGAGTTCCTTAACGGAGAAGAAGCGGGGGAAGAGCACGCGCTTGGTGTAGTCAGCCATGCGCTTGGGGTTTCTGACCCACTCAAAATGATCCCCCCACCACTGGGTATAGCCGTCAAAGCCTTTTTTGCCTTTCAGCTCTTCCTCGGTATAGACCGCACTCATATAGCCGGCCATGGTAGCACTCTGGTAGAGACATTCGGCAAAAGCCGCGGAATCGCCCACAAACAGGACATTACCCACATAGGGCGTTACCATGGGCGTCATCATGTCAACCACTGCTCCGCTTTTATCTATTATTTCAGCGTTTTTAAACCAGCTGGAGAACGGCCCCTTCTGGGTAAAATACTCGATAAGTTCGCTCGCTGATGATGCCGGCAGGACTGACATGGTTTCCAGGCGGAAGGCGTTTTTCGCGCTCATGCTCGGCACCATGATGAGCGCGCCCTGGCGGCCGCC
>CAIYCZ010000247.1 GCA_903924805.1 uncultured delta proteobacterium
CTACTGCAATTCTTCCACGCTGGCAGACGACAGTTATAGCAATATAATTCTATTAATCGACATAAATTACCCGGCTGGTAATAACACTACCACCACCACCTCTGAGCCGGCCACGTCAAGCACCTCAAGCTCCACAACAACCATCCTGGAGGACTTCTCGGTATCCAGCGTAACGCCCTCAAACGGAGCCAAAAATGTGGACTGGGAGGATCCTGGTATCACCGTTAATTTTAGCAAACAGGTTGATCCCAAAACGGTTAATTCGAACACATGCTTTGTAAAATATGTATGCTGCCCCAGCGAGCCCATTTACGGCGATTTTTCTGTTGATTCTAAAGACTCATCAGCAGTGAAGTTTACCCCTGCATCATCCTCAGGGATCACCAGCGCCGGATGGACGATACAGGTTACCATCAAGGGCGGTAGCAGCGGGGTGAAAAGCCTCGCGGGCGCAAAGCTTTCAAACGATTATATATGGACATTCTCTACCATGCCTCAGCTTGAAGTAGAGATTGTTCCCGTTCAGGTTATTGACGGCATGGACCTTGTTAAGAATAAGGAAACAGTCCTTCGCGTCAAAGCCGCCTGGAGCCAGGCAAGCGATGTTCGTGAGGTTCCGGCAAAAGTTACGCTTGTCTATGAGGACGCGGGATACAGCGCCGTGAATGAAAGCGCCGTTTTCTACAGCGAAACGGCAGCGGCACAGCATCCCGGCTTCCAGCGATACGGCAGCTCAGTCAATTTTTATTCGCGAAACGGCGATGTCCCGATCATACACACTGCGGGCAGCCATGCCGTGAAGGCGATTGTTGAGCCTGTCGGCCAGAATATCATTCCACCAAGGACCTTTGAGACAACGGCCAGCGTTAAGGTGAGAACGGAAAAAACATTCAGAGTCATCTACTATCCCATCAACTCACGGCTTACCAGCAACATGTGGAATGATACGGGGACGACCTTTGATCCGGCCGCGTTTAAAACCATCATGACAGCAAGCAACACCCTGATAAGCAGACTCTACCCGGTAACGGCTGCTTTTTCCCGGCTGCGAAGCAGCACGATTTATAACATACTGCCCACAGTGCCGGAGCCCACTGACACAACAGGCACAGCAGACCAGGTGCAGATCAACCTGCATCTGAAATGGATTTTGTTTGCCCTTGCAAACCTGAACCGTGGCGGAGGCTATGACGCGGTGGTCGGCGTTGTGCCGCGGCCATGGCTTGGTCGGCTGCTGGGCGCAGTGGGAAGCCAGCAGAATATTCTCCCTGTATACTTTACAACATACGCCTGCCTGATCGTGCATGATCCCGGTGCGCAGATATCTCCCCATGAAATCGGGCATATCTACCTGCAGACACAGATACCAAACTGCGATGCCGAGGGTCATGATCCGGCTGGTGTGACGTTCACGGGATATGATCTTGAAAGAGATCGCTACGTGAACGGCGGTAACTATGGCTGGCAGGCAAACCGGGGTATCTATTCAGCATCGCTCATGGATGTAGGTATTGATGGATCAGACACCGATGATATCTGGATGAGCAAGGACAGCTACCAGATTCTTTTAAATGCGCTCACCTCAGCCCCCTGGTTTTCAAAGGCCGCTGCATCAAAGGCTGCTGCATCAAGGGCTGCGGCGACGCAAGTTGTACAGGTTTTTGGCCATATAAGCGTTGATGCGATGGGAAGTGAGACGGTTACCCTCGAGCCTATATATATACTGAATAATGCCGCACCAACAGAGTCGGTCAGCGGGGACTACAAGGTGGAACTTCAGAGCGCGGGGGGTGCAGTTCTGAAATCCTGTACGTTTTCGCCCAGCCTCGGCACTATTGCAGACGGTACAAAACATGACTTTTTCCTGATAAATCTTGAGAATGTTTCCAGCGGGGCAAAGGTGGTGGTAAGTCACAGCGGTACGGTGCTTGCCACGGTGCAGAAAAGTTCAAACGCACCGGTGGTAACCATTACCAACCCGACCGCCGGCAAAAAAATAAGCGGCAGCGCGGCATTTACCTGGCAGGCATCTGACAGCGACGGCGACACGCTGTCCTTTGACGTTCTGTACAGCAGCGATGGGGGAAGCGCCTGGGATATCCTTGATCAGAATCTTACAGACAAGAGCATCACTGTTGACACAGCGGAGCTGCCTGGCGGAACGAATTGCAAAATAAAGGTGACGGCAAATGACGGATTCAATACGACAGAGGCTGTATCAGGTGCCTTTACCGTGGCCAATGCGCCTGAGGTTCTGTCCACAAGCCCTGCGGACAGCGACACGGCGGTTCCTCCTGAGTCGCGCATATCTATATTTTTCCGGGACCAGATGGATGAAACAACAGTGACTGACTCTTCGATAGTTATGCAGAGCAGCGGGGGCACTGCGATTGACGGCTCGGTTTCTTATAATGAAAATGCATGCGAGGCGGTGTTTGTGCCCAACATGATGCTTGAGGCCAATATAGCATACAGCGTCAGCGTGACCACGCACGTCAAAAACATTCAGGGCACCTCCCTTGGATCGACCTACACATTTTCTTTTACCACGGGAGAGCGAACGCTCCAGCCGGAAACTACAATAACCACAACAACTCCGTCAAGCAGCTCAACCACGACTATTTCCGGAAGCAGTACTACGACTACTGCCAGCAGCAACTGTCCGGCTGATCATCCTATCGATTGCACTGAACAAGGTTTTACCGGCTGTTGCTCTGCAGATTATCCATACTGTGGCCTGACCAAATGTTATGAGTCACCGCCAGTCTGCCCCATGGCACTGCTTGCCGATGGGGATGACGACCTGCTCGATACGCTGCGACAGTTCAGAAACAGGATTTTGTACAAGACACCGGCAGGAAAAGAATATGCACAACTTTTTTACAAACATGCTGCAGAGACCATTTCTATCCTTCGCAGCAATCCTGTAGCGCTTCAAAAGTCACTGGAAACACTGCAGGCGATTGTTCCAGGAATAAAATCAGCGTTACAGGGAAAAGAAGTCAGCATTGATGCGCCGGTAATAAATGCCATTATGCACGTGCTTGATGAGATTGGCAGAGATGCACACGTGGAGTTGAAAAAAGACATTACCCGCGTGGTTGGCCAGTTAAAGAATGGCGAACTGCTCAAGACCATTGCTATTAAATATAGATAAAGAATATACCGTATTGATAATAAAAAGGCCCTGTTCTCTAACAGGGCCTTTTTATTTGGATTATTATTTTAATCAAATTGTTGACTTGCTTGAACGGCACATCTATTATTGGAAAAGTTTTCAGTTCTCAACACCCAGCCAGCAGTCTATAGTGTCAAGGATTGTTATCTATATGTTTGATATTGCAATCAAGGGCGGATTGGTGATTGATGGTAGCGGATTTCCCGGCAGCATCCAGGATATAGGAATCAGAGGTGATACTATCGCAGAGCGTGGCATAATAGAAGAAACGCAGGCACAGGAGATCGTAGATGCCAGGGGATCGGTGGTTTGCCCGGGTTTCATAGACATACACGCACACTCTGATTTTAACCTTCTGGTAGAGCCGCCCGGCAAAGGCAAGATCATGCAGGGGGTGACCACGGAAGTGTGCGGGAATTGCGGCCTATCTGCAGCGCCTCTCATGGGAAAGGCCAGGGAGCAGCGTCAGAAAAGTTTAAGCGGTTTCGGGGTAACTATTGCCTGGTCAACACTAAAAGAGTATGCAGATATCCTGAGTGCAAAAAAACTTTTTTGCAATGTGGTGCCGCTTATTGGTCATGGTAACCTACGTGGCTCTGTTGTTGGGTATGATAACCGGCCCCCGTCTCCGGACGAGATGAATAGAATGATTAACCTTCTGGAAGAAAGCATGGAGACAGGCGCGTGGGGACTTTCCAGCGGGCTTATCTATCCCCCGGGGACCTATGCTACGGTGGATGAACTGATCGCCCTTGCAAAAATAGCTGCACGCTATGGCGGAATATATGCTTCGCACATTCGAAGCGAGGGAGACCGGGTAGAGGAGGCAGTAACAGAGGCAATAACCATAGGCGAGCGGTCGGGCATACCGGTACAGATTTCCCACCTGAAAACCATAGGTAAGAAAAACTGGGGCAAGCTTCCGCGGGTTTTCCGCATAATAGAAGAGGCTATAGACAGAGGGTTGGCTGTTTCTGCTGATCGCTACCCCTACACGGCAGCAAGCACAGACCTTGATGCACTGCTCCCGCCGTGGGCATGTGAAGGCGGCAATGAAGCAGAAATCAAGCGTCTCCACATGAGGGCTGACCGGGGAAAAATATTTTCATATATCATTGATGGTGAAGAGCCGGAAGAGGTGTTTAACGGGATAGTCATTGCGCGGGTGTGCAACCGGCAGAACAAGCCGCTTGAGGGGAAAACCATAGTCCAGGCTGCCGGCATAAGGAATCAAACGGTAAAAGATACCTTTTTTGACCTGCTCATTGAAGAGGAACTACGGGTGGGAGCCCTCTTTTTTACCATGAACGAGGAGAACCTCCGGAAAATTTACCAGAAGGATTATGTCATGGTTGGCAGTGACAGTTCGGTTTGGGATGTGGACGGTCCGCTCGGTGACGGCAAACCCCATCCGCGGGGTTTTGGAACGTTCCCCCGCGTTTTTAGAAAATATGTTTTTGAGGAGAAGCTGTTAAGCCTTGAACAGGCCATAAAGAAAATGACAGGGCAGCCTGCTGCAAAACTGGGTTTAAAGGACAGGGGTTTAATTAAAAGTGGGTATAGAGCGGATCTGCTCATGCTCAAAAAAGAAGATCTTGCGGATAGGGCAACCTATGAAAACCCTCACCAGTTTCCCGGAGGGATTGTGCGTGTCATGGTAAATGGCAGGTGGGTTGTGGCAGAGGGAAAGGTTACCGGCACCTATCCGGGAAGGGTGCTTTTAAAGAATAAAAGCTAACAGGCTTGCACGCCATCAAGCTGAAAACCGGGGAAAGGAAGGGGAGTAATTATGCTTGACGTTACAAAAAGCCGGAGAAGCATCAGGCGTTATACAAAACAAGAGGTTGAAGAGAGCCGTATAATGCAGATTATCGAGGCAGGTATATGGGCACCTTCAGGACTTAATAACCAGCCGTGGAAATTTGCTATCGTACGCAGCCAGGAGGTGAAAGAAGCACTGGCCCGACAGACAAAATATTCAAGCATTATAAGTAACGCCCCGATCTGTATTGCTGTTTTTCTGGATAAAGACTTAAGCTGTGACCGGACAAAAGACACCCAGGCCATAGGAGCATGCATTCAGAATATGCTTCTTGCTATTCATGCTCTGGGACTTGGCGGCGTATGGCTTGGTGAGATACTGAAGAATGCCGATAACGTGAGAGAGATACTTGGTATACCACCGCACATGGAATTTATGGCAGTTGTGGCTCTCGGGTATCCTGCTGAAAAAGCTGTGGCCTCACACAGGAAAAAGCCCGGGGAAGTTATTGTGCTTGAGAAATAGGCAGGTAACGCGCGGCTGTATAGAGGGGCGGTTATTTATTGAGCAGGGCTTTGTTTTGCATAAGGGAGTCAACGGCAACGGCAAGTATATCAATCAGCGCATCAGTGCTTGCGTAATCTTCTCTCTCTATAATAAAATTTAAAATAATGTTATTATTGGAGCTTACTTTCAGGATAAAAGACATAACATCGTTCCGGTAGTGGAAAAAGGGAACTATTACAAAGCTTGGGTCATCGGGGTTATATGTAGCCATATATTGATTTTTCCTGTAGTTTGTTTTTATAGCTTAATTATCGTCATGGACTAAACAAAGCTTTATATAATTAAAGGTTAATTTCCTTTGCCTTGGGATGCTGTAAAAACTCCCAGATACTGATATATTTCCAAGGAGTTACAGGAAGTTAGGATTGAAAATGCCAAATGCCC
>CAIYCZ010000248.1 GCA_903924805.1 uncultured delta proteobacterium
ATGGCATTAATATAATGCTCCTCCGATCTTCCTGAAAAAGTGCGCACAGGTAACCGGGGAACTTACGGTTAATGGTATTTTGAATGCTTGCGGGAGAGGTTACCAGCTGCGGCGTCCGCCGCCCCTGTCTCCGCCTCTGCCTCCTCCGCCGCCGCCACCCCTGTCTCCGCCGCCGCCAAAGCTGCGCCTGCCACCGCCGCCGCCGCCACTGCGAGGCCGGTCAGCCTGAGGACGGGCTTCATTGACGGTCAGGTTGCGCCCTTTCAAGTCCTTGCCATTCATGCTTTCAAGGGCCGCCTTAGCTTCGGCGAGTTCAGGCATTTCCACAAAACCAAAGCCGCGCGTTTGGCCGCTGAACTTGTCCTTAATAATTCGTGCTGAAGCAACTTTGCCAAATCCTTCAAATGCCTGACGCAAATCGTCTTCAGTAACCCCTGTCGCTAAATTACCTACGAAAATGTTCATGGTACCCTTTCCTTTTTGTGTGTTGTTTGTTGGGCCTGTTATTCCTTCTACTTCTTCTTCAGTTTTAAAAACTGTGCAATCCCTTCTGCACAGGCATCAAGCACTACGGGCTTGTTTATATACTGCTGCCGCGGTGTTATTTCATACGCCGGCGGGTAGGCGTTGTCAAAATAGAGCTGCTGGAAATTGGAAAATTTGAGCTGATGGGATGTGGAATCCACAACCACGGTCTGGCTTTTTTTCACCAGCCCCAGAGATACCGCTTTCTTAAGCCCTGCCAGTGCTTCCCCGCCCTGGGTGCACACAACATGCCCATAGCGATTGGCCTCCAGCATGCTCTCGATAATCTGCTGTTCCTCCACCGCAACAGCCATAAACCGTTCCTGAAAATGGTCCCGCACCAGGTTCCGGACCTTGGGGAATGAGACCGGGTCGCCGATCATGGCTGCCTGGGCAACACTGGGCTGCACCTTCATCGGCTGGTAGCGTCCGCTCTCCTGCCACTGCACGACCGGATTGGCATGGGTGCTCTGGACCCCGAGGATGCAGGGCAGCTCAGGAATAATGTTTAAATCATACAGGTCAAGAAAACCCTCCATGATGGCAGTGACATTGCCGGCGTTGCCTATGGGGACCACCACCACCAGGTCACGGGTATTATAGCACAACTGCTGGGCAATTTCATAGGCATAAGATTTCTGGCCCATGATGCGGACCGGATTCTTGGAATTGAGCAGGCAGACCTGGTAATTTTCCGCAAGCTCCTCCACTATCTTCATGCAGTCGTCAAACACGCCGGGGATCTCGATCACCAGCGCGCCGCTGCCCAGCGGCTGGGAGAGCTGCTGGGGCGTAACCCTGCCCTGGGGCAGAAGCACCACCGATTTCACCACCTGCTTGTCAAGGTAGCTCAGATAGAGCGCTGCCGCAGCAGAGGTGTCGCCGGTCGATGCGCAGATGCCGAGCACCTCTTTCAGGCCCCGGGTCCTGATGGAGTAATTTATAAAGCTTATGGCGCTTGCCATGCCGCGGTCTTTGAAGCTTGCAGACGGATTAAACCCGTCGTTTTTTATAAAAAAATCAAGGCCCGCACG
>CAIYCZ010000249.1 GCA_903924805.1 uncultured delta proteobacterium
CGGATGTTACCGGGCAATTACCCATGATTACAAAGAAATACCGGGAGTGCCGGCTCTGCAAGCGCGGGTATATCATTCGGCAGACTATATACATAAGCTCATTCAGGACGGAAAGCTTGAAATCAAAGGTGAACTGAAAATGAGGGTCACGTGGCACGATCCCTGTCATCTGGGCAGACACTGCGGCATTTATGATGCGCCGCGCAGTATTTTGAAAAGTATCCGGGGTATTGAACTGGTGGAAATGGAGCGGATAAAGGATCAATCATGGTGTTGCGGCGGCGGCGGCGGTGTACGTGCGGCGTTTATGGATTTCGCTCAGAAGACAGCGCAGAAGCGTATCATGGAGGCCAGAAAAACAGGGGCTCAGGCGCTGGTAACTGCCTGTCCGTTCTGTGAGCAGAACCTTGGCGATGCGTTGCGCACAATGGATGATGGCATGGAGCTGTATGATCTTACCGATCTTTTAATAAAGGCTGTCGGGATGGAATAATCCCGCACAGCACAGGGGAGCATCCTATGAATATGAAAAAGCAAAAAGTGATTCAAAACAAGTTGCCCCGTGAGGTTTACAATGCGCTTAAAAACGTAGTCGGAGAACAGTGGATATATGAGCAGCGCTCAGTGGTAGAGACCTATAGCAAGCTCTCAATTGAAGGCGGCAGCTTTGTCAAAAAACATGAAAAAGATCCGTACGTGCTTCCGGCATGCGTTGTGCTTCCTGTGTCCACGCAGGAGATTCAGACAATCGTGAAGATCTGCAACCGCTACCAGATTCCCTTTATACCATTTACCAACGGACAGGTATTCTGTAATCCCACCAGTAAGCAGCCAACCCTTATCATACATCTGTCGCGCATGAATAAAGTCATCCGCATTGATGTTGAAAATATGAGTGCCACCCTTGAGCCGTATGTTGATTACGGCCAGCTCCAGTCGGAGGCCATGAAGCGGGGGCTGTGGAATGGGGGATCACCGCTTGCCACCAGCCTGTGCAAGCTTGCGTCACAGTTTGCCTTTGCCGGCCTGTGGCAGACAGATTTAAAATACGGGCTGTTCAGCCGCAACATTGTCAGCGTCAAGATGGTGCTTCCTGACGGAGAGATACTCTCCACCGGTTCCCGCTGCATTCCCAAGGCGGGCGATTTCTGGGAATACGGCCCGGGCCCGGATTTGATGGGGCTGCAGCGGGCAGGGGTCGGGACGAACGGCATAGTCACCGAAATTACGGTCAAGCTGCATCCGTGGGTTGGCGATGAAGCGTTTCCCGAGGTACCTGGCGGAAGACCCTGTTTGCTTGATGTCCACGATCCGAAATATGACAGCCCCGCAGCACCACTTAAAAACCATAAGCTTTACTGGGTTGAATTTAAGGGCCTGCAATCACAGGTCAGGGCGATGCGCGAAATTGCCCATTCAGGCATAGCGATAGGGCTGAATGCCACGGGAGTATATTCTGCCTACTACTGTTCACAGACCCAGGACATGACCGTGGAGCGCTGTAAAAATAAATTTTTCCCGGCCTATAACTGCTATGTCATACTGGCAAATATAATCTCAGAAAAGCAGATTGACTATGAAGAAAATGTTTTGCAGCAGATTATCCAGGAGTGCGGCGGAACGTTTTTATCAGAATCCTACAAGCCGGAGGTGCTTGAAGCATTGAAACCCTGGAATTATGACTGCATACGTCACGCCACCGGCTACCGCATGAACCGGAAGATGTATGCTAACGCCTGGCTGCCCATCGGTCCCATCACCAGCGTATTCAAGACTTCAGAGGAATGGAAAAAAGCACTTGACACCTTTGGTGAGCTTGACATAACCGACCGGGGCGGTGCAGATGATACCCCGTTTATATATGCGCTGCAGCGGGGACACTTCTGCCTGTTTGAGACCGACAACTATCCGGACCCGACGCTGCCCGATGAGATAAAGAGAGCCCAGGCCTTCGGGCTCTATGGTGCTGCCGACCTTGTAAAAAATAACCTGGGGCCCATGCTGATGGCTTTTTTAAATGTTGAGCCGCTCACCACCATGTTTCCCGAGGTAGGACCACATTCACATCTTCTTATGAGGAAAATAAGAAAAGTCTTTGACCCGAATAGCGTGGCGTCTCCCGGCCGTCAGGTCTTCACCGAAGAAGAATGGCAGCAGTTCCCGGAAGAAATAAAGGATGCGGTTAACCAGATGCGGGAAATGCACGGTATGGAGCGCGTTACCTAACGTCCCTGTCGCGCAATTATAAAAAACCTTCTCCGCCGGCGGTAAATATTTTATATAGTTTTATGTATTTTTTTATTGACTATCGTTATTTTTTAGGATAGGCTTTTCACACTTCGATCTGCTTCCTCTATAGATATAGTCTCTGAGCCGCTATTTTACTATGGTTGGAAGCATTTTTATTTCAAGGACAAGGAAAACGGGTAACTGCTATCGAAGCAGTAACGGTTGAGGCGTATGCACAACAGGTGGCTGGACACAAAACCATGTGCTTTCCAGCCCGATAGCATTATTATTAGTATGGGAGATGTTCATGAGAAGAGTCACCACAAGCTACCTGACTTTTTTACTGATAATCTCCTTTATTGTTTTAGCACCTTTAACCGGTGAAGGGGCAAAGCGAAACGACCTGGCACAGCCCGGGAACTCTGGAAGCGCCCAGCTTGCCGCTTCTGACAAAGCTGCCCAAACTCCATCAAGTGTTTGCAGAAAGCGGTCCAGAAAAAAGGTCCACAGAAAAGTCGCTGCCTCTCACCGGGTAACAAAAAGCCAGCGACTGATACCCGTCTATCAGCCGCAGCGGCAGGTTCCCGGCAGAATTTCCCGCGCCGTGTATGCGCGCACCCTTGGAGACATCCAGGGCCCGCTCCCCGAAGTAATTTCTTCAGAGATTGCCAAGCTCCGGGATACCCATCATCTGCTCAACAGCGACGATATATCCATTTACATCCACGACCTCACCAAGGATGAAACCGTAGTAAGCATAAAATCTGAACAGGTGCGTAATGCCGCAAGCCTCATCAAACCGTTTGTGATGCTTACGGTATATGATATGGCCTACCAAAATAAACTGTCGCTTACCGATGCCATTGAAAATCAGATTCGCAAAATGATCACCATCAGCCATAATGAATCCACCAACAGTCTTATTCGTCTGGTCGGCGGAGGAGACGTCAGGAAAGGCCTCCAGCAGATCAACAGTACCATCAGGAAATATGGTTTTACAGACACCTATCTTGTTGAGCCCATACCGGAGGGAGGGAAGACATACCTGAATCGCACTTCAGCACATGATATGAGCGAGTTCTTCAAGAAAATCTACCGCCACTGCCTGGTTACTCCCAATTATTCACAGAAGATGATCGATGTCCTTCTCGATAACAAAGTCCACCGCATCGAGACACCAACCCTGGCACAGGATAAAGTGCCGGTGGCAGACAAGACCGGATATGTCAGGGGGACAAATGGTGATTGCGGAATAGTGTTTTTGCGGAACATTAACCGGCAGGCCTCTGACTATGTGGTTTCCATAATCATTGAAAACCCGTACCGGCCCTTAGACGGGTGGGGAAAACAAAAGACGGCGGTGATCCGCCACCTCTCAAACCTAATATATTCTTATTTCAGACTGCAGTTCCAGACCGCGCGTACCAGCCACGCCTCACCGGTGGACGGATAATACCGTTTACCCATTCATTACTGCTTCCAGCGTACCCGGTATAAAACTTCATTATTCGTCCTGATAAACTCCGCATCCTGTAACAGCCGAGCAGATACATATCCCGGCGCGGTTGTGTCAATATACAAATAACAGCAGCACTGTTTGCGAGCGCCACAGCCATCCCCCGCCCGCTGAAAAAATTCAGACGGGCAGTAAAACCCCCTGCTGGTATCAGCAAAAGCAGCCGTCCGAAAAAAATATACAGCACCACAGAATTTTTAGAGAGGATGTGCTGTTTGATTGCATGCCATTGAGAATGTTTTGTGCGTGTAGACGTTAATAAAGGTATTTATTTTTTCCTCTATCAGGAACTCAGCCTCTTGTACATCATCTTTTGTTTTGAGCTCAGAAGCAAGGCTCACAAGGATTTTATTAAACCGGGATGGCTTCATATCCCAGTTTTTTTCATACTCAATCCGGGCAATGTGATATTCAGCATGGGGAAAATAGTATTTGCCAAGCCGGTTTGTTGCGGATGAGAACTTCCAGGACTCTTTGAGCTGATAAAAACTATTTCTCTGTGCTCTCTGTGGTAATATTCTATAACATTCATTTCTTGAAGATACCGTCAAGCGGGTTTTTTGCTTTCTGTTTTCCACTAACATCCCTGGCAGCGTCGGTAGAGTCTTTGAATAAGAAGTATTCACAGAAATTGCCTTTATCCTTTTCAAGAACCCGGTCTGCCTGATTTTCACAACACTGGTTGTAGGCAACGGGGTCATAGAACCGGCAATTCAGACAGCAGCGCAGATCTGCATCACAGGACGGACACGTTTCACTTCTGCCGACTCTTTCTGCAACAAAAACTTCTATTCTGCACTGGTAACATATTTTCATATTCAATACAAATCGGGAACTCATGAACTCAGGAGCAAATCTTCCCCTTTTTGCCAATGAGGTAGTGGGAGGGTTTATGCCTTGCTGTATCTTCCGGCCCGGGTGTCTAACAAGTCCTGAATCGAGCGTATAACGATCTGCCGGTCATCATCCTTTCTGAAAATGATATCCGCTTTTTCCCTGGAAGGCTCAACATACGCACGGTGCATGGGCCGGACGGTCTCAAAATACTGCTGAGCAACCGACTCAACCGTTCTTCCCCGTTCTCTCATATCTCTTGTTAACCTTCGCAGAAGGCGCACATCCGCATCCTCATCGATAAATATCTTCAGGTCCAGGAGCCTGCAGACTTCATCCACTGCAAGTACGAGGATACCATCTACTACGACAATTTCTCCGGGCGCGACGCTGATTGTTTCCTTTTTCCGGGAGTGGGTAGCAAAATCGTATATCTGTTTCTGGATAGGATTGCCTTGCTTTAGGCACTGTAAATGTTCTACCAGAAGGGGGATGTCAAGTGCATCAGGGTGGTCAAAATTCAGATGATGTCTCTCGTGCAGGGGAAGGTGGGACCGGTCAACATAGTAGGAGTCAGTATCAATTAAAGAGACACGCTGCGCTCCGAAATGCGTAATAATATTTTTTGCCAGGGTTGTTTTTCCCGAGCCGGTACCACCGGTTATGCCAATAAGAAGTGGTTGCATAATGCATTAAAAGAAAGGGTTTGTCTTTTTATCTTTCTTGTTTTCAATCTCAGCGAAAAAGAGAAAAGGGATTTCCTGAACAAGTCTTTTATCTCCTGTATATTCCTTTAACGTAAAGATACCTGCAATATAGGCGTCAGCAAGATACAAGCCCTTAAAGCTTGAGACATAATGATATAATTTGTTTTTTCTTATACTAAATTCCCAGCTTGCTTCAAAGGTAAAATTAGCTATAGTATAAGTTCCTTTTGGGGCAATCAGGTTCTCACGCTCAACCTTTAATTCAAGTATTCCCTTGTCGTGCAATACCAATGTCGCCGGACCTATGGAGTGTCCCGGTTTCAGGCTGAAAAACCGGATGCTGTAGATTTTATTAGTGTCTTTTGCCTCTGTTTTTTCTTTAATCGGAGTTTTTTTATTTTGCGTTTTGGCTGCAAGTAGATTAAATGGAGGAAAGACGAGGGTAATCAGCAGCAATGATAAAACAATTACCCTTTTGGGGGAAAGGTTGAACGATATCTTCATGTTATGATTATATACTATTCAGTGCCCGCTGATTGCAGAATGCTCTTAAGCTGAACCATTATATATCTCTGGCTCTTTTAAGACAAGGAGATTTGAGATGGACACGTATAAGATTATAAATAGGCGTTTTCCGGGATTTGCATTAATACTTGTCTCGCTAATGCTCGCATACGGGTGTGATAAATTTGCACGTATTCCTGAAGTATCCATTCATAAGCGCTCAGGTGATGTGGTGAAAGTCCAGGTTGAAGTCGCCCGGAAGCCGGCTGAAAGAAGCCTGGGGCTCATGTACAGAAAGTCTCTAAGAGCCAATAAGGGGATGCTGTTCATTTTTGAGAATGAGCAAAAGCAGGTTTTTGTTATGGAAAATACTTTTGTCCCTCTTGACATGATCTTCATCGGCAGGGACAAGCGTATAGCCGGTTGGGTTGAGAATGCCCGCCCGCTGTCAGGCGAGCGGTACTCAATAGAACAGCCCTCACAATATGTCGTCGAGGTAAACGCTTTTTTCTGCAGGGATAAGGGCATTGCGGTGCGGGATGAAGTGGTGTTCAAGGATATAGATTAGCAGGCTGCTGAAAAACACCCATCTGCTTCGTTGCGCTCATCCTTCGTCATTGCGACGTACGGAAAAAGTACGCCTCATTTCTCAGGATTTCGTGCGCCTTGCATCTGGATGTTTTTGACCAGCCTGGGGGAAAATATGGATAGTATCATGCTGCGGGCAGTTATTTTTGACATGGATGGCGTGATAGTTGACAGCCAGCCGTATCATTTTGCAGTTGAGGAAAAGATTTTCCGCGAATTGGGATTTGCCGTCACGGTTGAAGAAAGCCATTCTTTTGTCGGCATGGCTGGCGATAAAATGTGGTCTTATCTGAAAGATAAATTTGGCTTGAAACAGTCAATAGAAGCGCTGGTGGAATTTGATAACAAGATTCGTGTTGATTATTTTGCTTCGCTTAAAAACGTAAACCCTGTTCCCGGTATTATAGATTTGCTGGATGAGCTTAAACATAAGGGTTCCTCTAAAAATTAATCAAAAAACCGGTACACATCATAGCAAGCATCTGATATAGTTTTGATTACACAATGTGACTCTAACCCCTATAAAGTAAGGAGCCAAATGATGCAGCCCGGATTTTTTGATTGGCAAAATCGTTTTGAAAAACTTGATAAAACAGGAGACCCCCTTCTGAAGCTTACTACTGCTATCAATTGGGAAATATTTCGAGCAGAGCTTGAGGCCCTCCGGGACAAGCAGCGCAAAAGCAATGCTGGGGCAAAGCCCTATGATACGGTAATGATGTTCAAGATACTGATTATCCAATCGCTGTACAATCTTTCTGATGAAGCAGTGGAATACCAGATACTTGACCGAATGTCCTTTATGCGCTTTTTGGGGTTGCATGCGGGAGACCCGGTGCCTGATGCCAAGACCATCTGGCTGTTCCGTGAGCAGCTGAGGCAGGCAGGCCGTATTGAGAAACTGTTCAAGCAGTTTGAAGATTTTCTTGCAGACAACGGCTATGCAGCCAAACGGGGGCAGATAATTGATGCCAGTATTGTAGCGGCACCACGGCAGCGCAACAGCCGTGAAGAAAACAGCCTGATCAAGGAAGGCAACACTCCGGAAGGCTGGCAGGAGGCAAAGCAGCGGCAAAAAGATGTTGATGCCCGCTGGACCAAAAAGAACGGAAAAACCTACTATGGGTATAAGAATCATGTCACGGTTGATGTAGCGCACAAATTGATAAGGGGTTACGAGGTTACCGATGCTTCGGTACATGACAGCCAGGTGTTTGAAGAGCTTTTGGATGAAAACAATAGTAGCCGTGATGTGTATGCTGATTCGGCCTACCGGTCGGAGGAGTCGATACAGCGGCTTGAAGAGCTGGGATTTCGAGAGCATGTGCAGCGCAAGGGCTGTAAGAACCGCAAACTGACCGCGCGGGAGCAGCAGGGAAACAGGAGTCGGGCAAAGATACGGTCGCGAATTGAGCATGTGTTTGGCGTGCAGGCCATGGTGGCAGGTTCTCTTATCATGCGCTGCATTGGCATTATACGAGCCAAGATAAAAATAGGGCTGCGCAATCTTGCCTACAATATCAACCGTTACGGGATGCTGGCAACAACAGGATAAGTGTGCCGGTACGGGCATAAAAGCCGCCTTGAAGGTATTATGCAAGGCGGTACAAGCTGCTATGAGAATGGTATTTTTAAAAATATTCACCATATATTAAAAAATAGTGCTTCAAAATTTAACAAAATGAATTTTTAGAGGTGCCCTATAATGTAAAGCTATTCAGATCCGTAGATTTTATACATTTCACCATCCCTGTTTAACCACCAATAGCCGACATGCCTCTGATGCATTTTTTAAATACCTGTTCTGTAGCGTGGTGCTTCCGGGGCTTTGAGAGGATTGCTTCATTTATAATGTCTGCAAGGGCGTCATCACTGCAGCCCTGCCGCATCTTAGTTTTCAGGTCGACCTCCGCATCGGAAAAAAGACAGGTACGCAGCTTTCCATCCGGGGTCAGACGCAAGCGGTTACAGGTTGCACAGAAATGGTCACTCAGTGCGGTGATAAACCCAAGCCTTCCCTGTGCCCCCTCTATAGTATACATTTGCGCAGGCCCGGAACCATTATCTGACGGGAGTTCGAGAAGGGGTCCGATGGTTTTGATGCTCTGCCTGATTTCATCAGCTGACACGAAACGTTCTTTTTCCCAGCCGTTTTCCATGCCGACGGGCATGTATTCAATAAAGCGTACCTGAAGGTTCTTCTCCATCGAGAGTTTAGCGAAAGAGGTAATTTCATCGTCATTGATGCCGCGAATTACCACTACGTTTATTTTAATAGGGGAAAAGCCCGCTTCCTGAGCGCTCTTAATACCGGCGATTATCTGGTTAATATCGCCACCACGGGTTATCATGGTATATTTATCAGGGTTCAGTGAATCGAGGCTGATATTTAACCGTTTTAGCCCTGCGCTGCGCAGGGGTTGAGCAGTGGGGGAGAGCAGGATGCCGTTGGTGGTCATGGAAAGATCCTGAATGCCCTGAATGCCGGATAGAGCGGAAACAAATTGTACCACCCCTTTTCTCGCCAGCGGCTCACCGCCGGTGATCCTGATTTTTGTTATTCCCTTTTTAACTGCTATGCAGGCAATGCGCAGGAGTTCTTCATAGCTCAGGATGTCATCATGGCCGATAAGTGATATGCCCTCTTTCGGCATGCAGTAAATGCAGCGCAGATTGCA